>JAFUVV010000002.1 GCA_017477435.1 Prevotella sp. | reverse complement strand
GACTTTTAGTCGCGCTTCGCGCTTTACTTTCCCTCTCAGACTAAAGTCTTCGAACAGTGACCGTTGGTTGTAAAAGCGGCAGGCCGATGACTTTTAGTCGTGACAATTTTAACGTTAACGCAAACGCCGATGTCAATTGAGCGTCCTTTCCTTGTAGCAATGCAAACGGAGACAATGCTTCTTGACTCTTGCTTTCGAAACATCAATATAAAATATCTATGAATAAGATTACAATCATTGGAATAGCAGGTGGCACTGGATCGGGTAAGACCACCGTTGTGAAGAAAATCGTTGAGGCTCTGCCGCCCCATTATGTGGCAGTGGTACCTCTCGACTCGTATTATAACGACACTTCTCACATGACCGAGGAGGAGCGCAAGGCCATCAACTTCGACCATCCCGACGCCTTCGACTGGAAACTCCTCACGCGCCACCTCAATGACTTGCGCTCCGGTCGTGCCATTGAGCAGCCCACGTATTCCTACATCCTGAGCAACCGTCTGCCCGAGACCATCCATGTGGAACCGAAGCCAGTCATCATTATCGAGGGTATCATGACACTCATCGACAAGAAGTTGCGCAACATGATGGACCTGAAGATTTTCGTCGATACCGACTCCGACGAGCGTCTCATCCGCAACATTGAGCGCGATACTATCGACCGCGGGCGCACCGTCTCAATGGTCGTCGACCGCTACCGCAAAGTGCTCAAACCCATGCACGAGCAGTTCATCGAGCCCACGAAGCGCTATGCCGACCTCATCATCCCCCAGGGAGGCGAGAATCTCAAAGGCATCGGCATCCTCTGCAAGTACATCGAAGGCCTCGTACCCACTGACGACGAAACAGAGCTTTAACAGCTGATTATCATAGTTATACAGTAAAGGGCAGCTATATTGGCTGCCCTTTTTATGAGTTTGCAGCAAGGATTGAAATCAATTTTGGAAAAAAGCGTTTCCAGTACATGGGCTTTGTACTTGGAGTACAAAAGCTGTGTACTTGGAGTACAAAGGCCATGTACTTGGAGTACAAGAGCCATGTACTGCCGCATAGGGGTGTCGGTGAGGACGCAATCAAGGGTTTCTGCTTGTTGATGTCGGGTCGGAAGGCTGTCGTGAAAGGGGGAAGCGTCGCGTCTGCATGAGTCGGGATGGATGGCGACAAGTGGCGTTTTCCGGCAAGAAAACAGCCTCGAGGGCGAGAATTTCCGCAGAAAATGTGAAATTCTCGTCTTTATTATATAATTTTGCGCGTCCGTACAATAAAATAAAGAAAACGGAGTTAATAAAATTAGTATAAGTACTCAATTGACACGGAATCTGCACTCGACTGCCGAGAATGGCGATGGTGTGGTTTCTGTCGTGGCATGTAAAAATGAAAACAAGTTATATGAAGAAAATCCTCCTCTTCTTGGCGGCGATGCTGATCCTTCCATCGGTGTCGTTTGCCCAGCAGTCGATGACCGACGAGCAAATCATTTCATTCATCACAACGGAAAACGAGAAAGGCACCTCGCGCGAGCAGATTGTCACGAAGCTCATCCAGCGAGGCGTCGATGTGTATGACGTCCGCCGTGCCGTGAACAAGTATGAGCGTCAGCAGAAAGACGGCACGCTCGGTGCCACCGACGACGGCAATCAGGGCAACAACCGCCTGCGCAAGCAAGGAGGCAGCAAGACTTCGACGCAGAGGAACGGTGCACGCGTGGGCGCCGACACTCGCTCCGACGACCAGGCAGCCTCGAGAAGCAACTATCGGCTGAAGAGCAACGAGACAAGAAGAGGCACGGCAGTGGAGTTCGACGACGAATATCTGGAGATGGATGCTGCGCTGGGCGACTTCCTGCCAATCGACTCCATTGCATGGCTCGAGCAGCTGCTCGAGGAGAAGGAGATGAACAAGAAGCGCGTCTTCGGACGGGATATCTTCAATAACAAAGAACTCACCTTCGAGCCCGCGATGAATATCGCCACTCCTCAGAACTACGTGCTCGGCCCGGGCGACGAGGTGAACATCGATATCTACGGTGCTTCGCAGAAAAGCGTGCAGGCCACCGTCACCCCCGACGGCGACATTATCATCGACGGCTTCGGCCCCATCGCCGTCAGCGGACTCACCGTCGAGCAAGCCAACAGCCGTCTGCGCTCACGCATCGGTGGGCGCTACAGCAGCTCGAGCATCAAACTGACCCTCGGGCAGTCGCGCACGATAACGGTCAACGTGATGGGCGAGGTGAAGACCCCGGGCACCTTCACGCTCTCAGCATTCGCCTCGGTGTTCCATGCCCTGTACAACGCTGGAGGCACCAACGACCTCGGTACGCTGCGCAACATACAAGTGTTCCGAGGCGGAAAGCTCGTCAGCAAGGTAGACATCTACGACTATATCCTCAACGGCCGCCAGTCGGGCAACGTCCGCCTGTCGGATGGCGACGTCATCGTCGTGGGGCCCTACGACTGCATAGTAAACATCGGCGGACGCGTAAAGCGACCCATGTACTACGAGATGCGCACCGACGAGAGCCTCGCCACACTGTTGAAATACTCCGGCGGATTCACCGGCGACGCCTATACAAAGGCGATGCGCGTGATACGCAAGACAGGACGCGAGCGTTCCGTGTTCAACGTCGGCGAATTTGATTGGAACACCTTCCGCGTTGTCGACGGCGACTCCGTACTCATCGACTCCATACTGCCGAGATATGAGAACATGGTCGAGCTGAAAGGCGCCGTGTTCCGTCCGGGAATGTATCAGGTAGGAGGCGCCATCAACAGCGTGCGCTCGCTGCTCGAGAGTGCCGACGGAGTGACCGAAGACGCATTCACCGCACATGCCGTGATGCACCGCATGAAGCCCGACCGCACACTCGAAGTGATATCAGTCGATGTCGACGGAATAATGAACGGCACCGTGGCCGACATACCAATGAAGCCCAACGACGTGCTCTTCATACCCACACGAACCGACATCATGGAAGAACGCACCATCACCATACACGGAGAGGTGCAATATCCGGGAGTATATAAATATGCTGACAACGAAACCCTCGAAGACTTCGTCCTCCAGGCCGGTGGACTGAAAGAGACTGCATCCACCGTGAAGGTCGACGTCGCACGCCGGCTTACTAACCCGAAAGCCATGTCGAGCGACAGCCTCAGAGCTCAGACATTCACCTTCGCACTGAAAGACGGCTTCGTGATCGACGGAGAACAAGGATTCATCCTCCAACCATTCGACGAAGTATACGTCAGGAAAAGCCCAGGGTCGAATGAACTCCAGAATGTTGCCATCGAAGGCGAAGTGATGTTCGGAGGCAACTACACCCTCAGCAACCGGCAGCCACGACTCAGCGACCTCGTCAGAGCAGCAGGCGGAGTGAGCGACCTAGCCTATGTGCCCGGCGCACGACTCATGAGAAAGACCAATGCCACAGAGCGCGAACGCATGGAAGCCATACTGAAGAAAGAGCGCATCGACCAGGATGCAAACCTCAGGGAAGCCCTCATGCGAGCAGGAAATGCTTCGGCCGTAGCGCAGGTGGCCGGAGGAAAGACCATCACGACAAGCCAGACACAGGTGTTTGAGATTCCCGCATTCTATCCCGTCGGCATCGAACTCGACAAAGCCCTCGCCAACCCAGGCGGACCGGAAGATATCGTGATACGCGAAGGCGACCGCCTCGTAGTGCCTCAGTACAACGGTACGGTGAAGATCAACGGCGAAGTGATGTATCCAAACACAGTGCCTTACGTGAAAGGAAAGCCTGCATCTTACTATATAAATCAGGCAGGAGGATACTCCGCACGGGCCAAGAAGCGCAATGCCTACATAATACATCAGAATGGATTCGTCGAGAAGGTCAACCACTGGTCGAAGCCCATGCCGGGCAGCGAAATCGTTGTGCCCGCAAAGGCTGTGAGCACCACCACACTCTCTGAGCGACTCTCGATAGCAACATCGGTAGGATCATTCGCCGCAATCATCGCAACAATCGCCAATATCCTGAAGAAGTAGTGATGGCTGACAACGTAAAGATGATGTCTTAAAACGAATGGAGAAACCAGTCTTTTAGATTTTTATTTAAAACAAATATTGATGAGTAGTTTCAAATTTGATATTGACATAAAGCGGTTTGTCGGTTTGCTGACAGAAAGGAAACGGCAGATCGCCATCCTCATGGCACTCACCACGGTGCTTGCCATCATTGTGGCATTCAGCGTGCCACGCATATACAAATCGAGAGTAGTGCTCGCTCCAGAGTCGTCGAGCAACAGTATGACCTCGGGACTATCGTCGCTTGCCTCGATGATAGGACTCTATGGCGACAACAACATGACTGGCGATGCCATCTATCCCGACATCTATCCCGAGATCTTCAATTCCACCGAGTTCGTCACAAAACTCTTTGATATAAAACTGAAGACCACCGACTCTGACAAAGAGGTCACTCTCTACGACTATCTGAAGAAAGGACAGAAGAAGCCATGGTGGACGCTACCCCGCAAATGGATAATGAGTCTCCTCCCAAAGAAGAAAGAGGAAGGCAACCCGACGAAGATAGATCCGTTCCATCTGACGCGCGAACAGTACAACATCGTCAGCGGGATACAAAAGAGTATCTTCTGTGCTGTCGACAAAAAGACGGGTCTCATCACTCTCGAGCTCACTGCCCAGGACCCGCTGGCAGCAGCTCTGCTCACCGACTCCATAAAGAACCACCTGCAGGAGTTCATCACAGAATATCGGACAAAGAAAGCCTGCAACGACCTCGACTACATGCACGAGCTCTATACCGAGGCTAAGAACGACTACACTCGTGCCCGTCATGCCTACGCTGCCTTCTGCGACAACAACCAGGACCTGAGGCTTATGAGCTACCGATCGAAGGAAGCCGACCTCGAAAACGATATGCAGCTGAAGTACAACATCTACACCCAAGTGGTGCAGCAGTTGCAAGTTGCAAAGGCCAAGGTGCAGGAGAAGACGCCGGCATTCACTGTCGTGCAGAACCCAGTCGTGCCCATCCGTCACAGCAACACACCGAAAGTATTCATCCTCGCTACGTTCCTCTTCTTGGCATGTTTTGCTTACATCGCTTGGATCATCGTGAGACATCGTCGCGAACTGATTGTCGTGAACTGGTGATAATTCTCCTATGGGCGTCGATACTCAAAGTATATGGAAAACATGCCTGCGCAGGAAAAACGTCTTCCTGCTTGCTGCGGCTATTGCAACCGTCGTTGCAGTAGTCGTTTCCGTATCCACTCCCTCCGTCTATAAGTCGCGTGTGATGCTGGCCGTGGAATGGTCGGCACCGATGAACGTGCTGGTCGGAGCCAACGAGTATGCCGACGAGATACTTCAGCACGGCCAGGTGCCGTCGATAGTGAACGATCCCTTTGTTTATACGAAGATACTAAAGTCGCAACAGCTCATCGACACGATCCGGAATATGAGTGTGACAACGTCTGACGGCGAGGTCACGCTTCTTGGCCGGCACGTGGAGAAATGCTTCAAGTGTCCATGGTGGGAGAGGGCCGTCGAGCGTAGCACAGACGATATAATACGCGACCGGCTGAAGAATGAGATAAAGCTCAAGACGGGACTTATCATTGTTCAGTATGAAGACGAGGATGCCCTTGTCTCGTCGCAGGTGGTGAGTAGGATGACAACTCTCCTCGATGCGTATTTCAAGACGATGAACTCGGAGCGTGCAGAGAAGGAGGTTGCCTTCTACCGCCGGCAGCAGAGCCAGCAGCGGAAGGCCTACGAAGAAGCGCTGCGCAAGTATTCTGCTTTCCACGACAGCCATTTCGATGTCTCGTCGCGGGCTGTGCAGAACGAGCTGGAATATCTGCGCGACGAGAGTGAGAAGCGTCATGCCGAATACTCTAAGGCCAGTGTCATGCTGAAGCGTGCAGAGATGAGAGCGCAGCAACAGCTGCTTGTCGCTGCCGAGCTGAAGACCATGCCCACCTACAAGACTGGCGGGGCTCGCATGTGGATAGTCAACATTGTCGTTGCACTGTTCTATGCGCTCCTTTTTTCAGCGTGGTGGGTATTGCTGAGGAGGAATGTAGAGTGTAGAGTGTAAAGTGTAGAGTTAAAAGAAAGATATGGTAAGAACAGACAACAGCCAGAAGCGTAATTCGCTCATTCGTAAGAACGTTATCTATTCGTTCCTTACGAAGGGGTGGGCCGGTGTGGTGCAGCTGCTCATGGTGCCGCTGACCATCTTCTGTCTCGGCGACTATCGCAACGGCGTGTGGCTGACGATGGGTTCGTTCCTTGTATGGACCGAGTCGCTCGACATCGGGCTTGGCAACGGGCTTCGCAATCGGCTTGCTGTCTACTGGGCCAACGGCGACATGGAGCGGGCACGGCAGAGCGTGTCGTCTACTTTCTTCACGCTTATCCTTGTGATGCTGCCCATTGCCGCGGTGCTGCTTGTGCTGATAAACACTTCCGACATCTATGGTTTCCTCAATGTCTCCCCTGCCATCATTGGCAATCTGCGCGAGGTGTATACCGTTGCGCTCATACTTGTCTGTGCCCATTTCGTTGTGAAATTCATCGGTAATGTCTACCTTGGCCTGCAGTTGCCGGCGGTGAACAATGCCCTCGTCGTGGGCGGTCAGACTCTTGCGCTCGTCATCATCTTCATCCTCAGCCGCACGAAGTTCACGGGCGACATGCTCATGTGGGTTGCCGTGGCCAACACGCTCTCGCCGCTGATTGTCTATCTCGTGGCCTATCCCGTCACCTTCTCGTGGAAATTCCCCGAGCTGCGTCCGTCGCTGCGCTACTTCAAGCGTTCCATGGTGGGCGAATTGTTTGGTCTCGGCTTCCAGTTCTTCCTCCTTCAGATGGCGGGCATTGTCATCTTTGCATCGTCCAACGCCATCATCTCCCACGTCGTATCCCCTGCAATGGTCACCCCGTATCAGGTGGCCTATCGCTACTTCAGCCTGACGATGATGATCTTCACGGTCATCGGAGTGCCCTTCTGGAGTGCCACCACCGATGCCTATTCGCGTGGCGACATGGCTTGGGTGCGCACGTCGATGCGCCGGATGCACCTTGCCCTGCTTGCCTTCGCAGCCCTGCTCACGCTCATGCTCCTCGTTAGCGGACCCGTATATCGGCTGTGGGTGGGCAGCAAGATACACGTTCCCTTCCTCCTCTCCCTCGGAATGGCGGTCTATATGATGATCATCATCACGAGCCTCTGCTATTCCTATTTTCTCAATGGCTTCGGCTATCTGCGCATGCAGCTCATCACCACGCTCACGTCGGCAGCCGTCTACATTCCCCTTTCCTTCGCCATGGGACGCTCGCTGGGCGTCGTAGGAGTGATCTTCGCCCTGTGCCTGATCAACCTTCCGGGCGTGATAATCAACCGCATGCAGTATGATCGCATCGTCGGAGGAACGGCCAGGGGAGTGTGGAAGAGATAAGCAGGAAGGTAAAAGGTAAAAAGGTAAAAAAGTAAAAGGGTAAAAAGTTGAAGGGGCGGGGATGCTCTGAGGCTGTCGGGGGATTGAGTATTGAGAAGATGAATAATGGGTCGGCCAGAGTACAAAGGCCATGTACACAGAGTACAAAAGCCATGTACTGGCAGTACAAAGCCCATGTACTCGGAGTACAAGGCCCATGTACTGGCGGCATGAGAAAGAATGAAAGAAAGAGAACGATAGAATAGCTTACATAGGAATGACTGGTCTTATAATAGTCTTGGCAGTGATGCTGTCGGTGTTTCTTCTGATGAAGGTCGGCGACGTGTTCTCTCCCTGGTTCCTCACCACGGGAGTGTGGCTGGCTATCCTGTTGCTATTCACTCAATATGGCCACCTGGTCTACCCTTTGGAGGACAAGTTCTTCTACTGTGTGTGGATATGGGTGCCTGTCCTCTCAGTGTCTTCAATACTGACTTATTATGCCCTTGCACCAGTTAAAGCTGACGTTAACGTTAGCGTCAACAGGGGTCGATACGGCGATCTGCCGCTGAATCGCTTCTTCTTCATGGCCCTGCTGCTTGTCTCGCTGCTACTGACGCCGGTGTATCTGTATAAGATCTACAAGGTCGTGTCGATGTTCGACATGGACAATCTGTTCTACAACCTCCGCATCCTCACGCTCAGCGAGAGCGACGAGAGCGGCACGGGGCTGCTGAAGTATGTGCGCTCTATCAACCAGGCCCTGTTCATCGTGGCCGTATGGCGCTATCCGAAGATAAGCACGCCGGTGCTCGTGTGCATCGTGCTGGCCAATCTGATGTGCGCCATAGCGATAATGGAGAAGGGCTCCATCTTCTTCATGATCATCATCACGGTGTTTGTTCTCTACGAGAAAGGGCGCATCCGCCTGTCGCGCATGGTGGTGCTCGGAGTGCTCATCGTGTTCCTCTTCTACGGCATAAACCTCCTTCGCAGCGTCGATACGGAGGAAGCGACGGAGAACAACACGTTCATGGATTTCTTCTCGATGTATGTTCTCTCGCCGTCGGTGGCCTTCGGGCAGGTGCAGGAGAAACTGACCGAGCAGTTCGGGTCGCGCACGTTTGCCTTCTTCTACGCCGTGCTGTCGAAGCTGGGCATAGGCCATTTCACCGTCGAGCCGAAGCTGCAGGAGTTTGTCATGGTGCCGATGACCACGAATGTGTACACCGTTTTCCAGCCCTTCTACGAGGATTTCGGCTACCGTGGCGTGGCGTTCTTCGCCACTGTCTACGGCGTGTTCACGGGGTGGCTCTATCGCATGTTCCGCGATGGTGGAGTGATAAGCCGGTGCATGTATGCCTATGTGGCCGAGATACTCATCCTGCAGTTCTTCCAGGAGAACCTGATACTCAGCCTGTCGGTGTTCTTCCAGTACCTCATAGTGTTCGTGCTCTGCGTGCAGCGATATGTGGGAATAAGTCCCCACAAGCCCTCACCCAGCAACCATCACCCATCATCCATCACCCCTCACCCATGAATATATTCGTCGTTATCGTCTTCTACAATCCCTCATCCGAGGACATTGCCTCCGCCCGACAGCTTGCAGAGCGGTGGCAGGGGATGATTGTCGACAACTCTCCGCAGCCCTGCTTCCAGACAAGTGTCTGCGGTAAGATGCGCTATCACTTCTGTGGCAGCAACGTAGGTATAGCTTCGGCACAGAACATCGGTATTCGTGAGGCGATGGCGACCGAAGGAGTAGAGCGCATCATATTCCTCGACCAGGACAGCAGAGTGGCGGCCGACTATCCGGCGCAGATATCCTCAGAGTTCGATATCGTCAGCCGTGAGCGCCCCCTCGCCATGCTCGGGCCGACGGTGGTGAACGCTGCCACCGACGACGTCTATCGCTCCGCATTCCATAGCGATACTGCAGAGTCGGAACATTTCGTTCCCCGTCGCGAGATCATCTCCTCGGGCAGCTGCATGTCGAAAGAAGCAGCAGAGAAGGTGGGACAGACCGACGACACCCTCTTCATAGACTATGTCGACTTCGAATGGTGCTGGCGGGCCGGTGCACATGGCCTGCGGTGCGGCATCACTCCGGCGGTCAGCATACGCCATCAGGTCGGACAGAGGCAGCTGAAAATCCTCAGCCACGGAGTCATAATATCCTCGCCCCAGCGATATTTCTACTCCTATCGCAACTATCTGTGGCTCCTTCGCCGCAGCTATGTGCCACGGCAGTGGAAGGTGAACACGGGAGTGAAGCTCTTCTTGCGGTTCTTCTACCTGCCCTTTGTCGCAGAGGAAGGCTTCTCAACATGGAAGAACATGTGCAGAGGAATACGAGCCGGGCTGAGACGGAACAATAAGAAATTTGTATTGAAATGAAGAAAATAGGAGCCGTATTGGTTTTATATAACCCCGATGTCGAGCGGTTGGATCATGTCATGGAGATGATCTCCCCTCAGGTGACGGAAGTATGTATGGTGGATAACAGTCCCCGGGCAGTTGTCGATGTGACTGCCCGTTATCCCCATGCCACCTACATCCCCCTGGGAGAGAACCGTGGCATCGCTGCTGCACAGAACGTCGGGATACGCCATTTCCAGCAACAGGAGTTCGACTTCATTCTCTTTGCCGACCAAGACACGGTGGCCCCGTCCGACTGTGTGACGCGGCTGCTCTCCACATATCAGTATCTGCACGGCCGTGGCGAGACCGTCGGTGCCGTGGCACCCGTTGCCGTGAGGGCGCAGACAGGCACGCTGATGTCGTACAAGGTGGTCTTCCTGCGCGACTACGACGAGAATCTGATGCAGGTGATCCAGACGATGAACTCGATGTCGCTCGTCCCCCTGCCGCTCTTCTCCGAAGTAGGACTGATGGACGAGAGCCTGTTCATCGACGGCGTCGACTCGGAATGGTGCTGGCGCGCAGCGAAGAAAGTCGGGGCGACGTTCTACTACGACCGCCGCATAGTGATGAACCACCAGCTCGGCATCGGCACACAGAGGCTCGCAGGCCGCGAGATATCCATCGCCTCACCGTCGAGAATGTACTTTCAGTACCGCAACTATCTGTGGCTGTCGCGCCGCGACTACGTGCCCAGACAGTGGATCGTAAGGCATGGAATAAAATATTTTATAAAAATATTCTACTACACAATAAAAGGCCCCAATCGCCGTTCTTATATTAAGAATATATTTAGAGGAATAAAGGCTGGCATTCTTGGCGAAGCAAGAGCATAGCCGACCAGAGGCCACCATACTGAGCGAGTAGGGGTGGGAGCGGTCGGAAGATGTTTAACCTCAACAAGCTATCTGTGCAGCCCATAAAAGGGAATTCATGAACACAAAGTTTTCGGTTCTGATGTCCGTATATATAAAGGAACATCCCTCTTTCCTGCGACAAAGTCTCGACAGTGTTTTCTGTCAGACTCTGCCGCCCGACGAAGTCGTATTGATAGAGGACGGACCACTGACAGACGAACTACACGGCGTTATTGCCGAGTATCGAGATAAGCATCCAGAGTTGAAAGTATATCCGCAGGAGCATAATGCCGGGCTGGGCAGTGCGCTGAACATCGGGCTTAAGCTCTGCACAAACGACCTCGTTGCCCGTATGGACACCGACGACATCTGCCACCCCGACCGCTTCGAGAAAGAGGTGAAGTTCATGACTGAGCACCCCGACATCGACATCTGCGGAAGCAATCTCGACGAGTTCGACGGCGATCCGTCGTGCGTGCGCTCCCATAAAGTCGTGCCCGAGATGCACGACGAGATCGTGAAGTACGCCCGCCGACGCAATCCCATAAACCACCCCACAGCCATCTATCGGCGCGACAAGGTGCTCGCAGTGGGAGGATATCAGGGATTCCCCGAGGACTACTGCCTATGCATAAAGATGATTATGGGAGGATGCAGGTTCCATAACCTGCAGGAGAGTCTGCTCCACTTCCGCTTCACCGACGACGCCATACGCCGACGCGGGGGATGGCAGCACGCAAAAGAAGACTTCAAGTCGCAGCTCTTCTTCTATCGGATAGGCTTCACAAACCTTTTCGAGTTCATCACAAACTGCATCATACGCATGTCGGTGAGAATCATTCCCAACTCGCTAAGGGTAATGTTCTACAAGAAAATACTTAGGAAAGAATGACGGAACTCCGACATCTGCAACTGGTCATACTCGGGATAATAAAAGACATCGACGACGTGTGCCGCCGCAACAATATTGAGTATTATCTCAACAGCGGCTCCACGCTCGGCGCCATACGCCACAAGGGATTCATCCCGTGGGACGACGATCTCGACATAATGATGACCCACGACAACTACAGCCGTTTCCTCGAGGCATGCCGCCGCGACCTCGATCCCGGGAAGTACTACGTGCAGGAGGAGCTCGTTGACTGGCCCCTCAACTATTCGAAGATAAAACTCCTCGGCACGAGCATAGAAGAAGTCGAAGGTTACGCCAAGGACGACCGCCAGAGAGGAATCTTCGTCGACGTGTTCAGAGTCGACAACACCTCCCCCCACCGGCTGTTGCAGCTCTGGCAATACACCTGTGCAAAGGCGTCGCTCGCCTATCAGATGAGCATCCGCACGTACAAGAGCGCCACGTGGAAGAAGAAACTCATCATGGCACTCGCCTCTCCGCTCAGGATAGGCCCACTGCGCAGATTCGTCAACAGGCAGGCCGTGCGCTACAACGACAAGGAGACAGGCTACCTCGGCAGCTTCTATGAGCCTAAGCGTTTCCATTCCTGCATCTTCCCGAAAGCCGTCTTCGGCACCCCGCTCCGAGTGCCTTTCGAAGACACCATGCTCCCCGTGCAGGCCGACTACGACACATATCTGCGCACAACATTCGGCGACTACATGCAGCTGCCGCCCGAGGAAGACCGACAGCAGAAGCACATCTCGAAGATAGACTTCGGGAAATACTGAATCCAGGGGCAGCGTTGTAGCCCACTCCTGACCTCTCACGGGGGAGGGGAAGTTAATGCCGTAGCACACCCATAGCCTCTCCCTGGGGAGGGGATGTTAGCGTCAGTGCTATCGTTAACGTTAAAAGACAGAAGCTAAACAGCCGACAGAATAGCTAAGGTCATAAATAAGAACGCAGTACAAGGCCCATGTACTCCGAGTACCAAGCCCATGTACTCCGGGTACAAAGCCCATGTACTGTGAGTACAAAGGCCATGTACTGATGTCAAACGTAAAAATCTAAAATGTAAAATGAAATTCTCACGTCCATCTACTCTTTCCATATTCCGCGCAAACCTCTCTCCCCTAAGGAGAGGATGGAGCTATGTGACGGTGCTTCTTCTCTTCATAATTGCTTCCTGCACAACGGAGGAGCCATACGATGTGACAGAAGAATATCAGGCAGCTCCCGTCACCATCTCCGACGACGAGATTTCCTTTCTCCACATCTCCGACACCCACGGCTCGATGCTCTCCCTCGGCCCCGCCTGCGACTATCTGATGTTGTCGCCCTGCTCCTTCGCCTTGCTCTCGGGCGACATCTGTGCCACCGAGAAAATGAAAGACTGTCTGCAGAAGTGCGAGAAGCCCTTTCTCCTCACTCCGGGCAACCACGACATCAACGAGGGCGGCGAAGAGCTGCTCTTCCGCCGGGAGATGATCGACCCCATGCAGAAGATAAACCAGGCTGTACTTCCTGCCGACGACGTCAACTATTGGTATCGCGACTTTCAGCGAGGCGGTCATCGGCTGCGTGTCATCGGGATCGACCAGTTCCAGTTCGACCATTTCAGTGAGGAGGAGCGTCAGTCGTCGTCGATGTACACCCAGCAACAGGCCGACTGGCTCGCCAACACCCTCAACGAAGCAGCCGACTACGACGGAGTGATCATCATGATGCACATGGGCTTCGGCAATCGTAACCTCGGTTGCCGAGACACTTCGAGGGAAGGAGAATTCACGTCTATCTACGCCCGCAATTATCCCAACTCCTACGACTACGCAGGGTCGTACAGCACTCTCCTCGTGCCCGACATCGTGGAAGCCTACATCACGGGCAACAACCTCAGCGGCAAACGCTACCTCAACGCCAACCCCAGCGACTACATCACCGTGACCACCACCTACCCCTGTCCACATGAGAACTTCATAGGCTACTTCGGCGGCCACACCCACTGGGACGTCGTCGAGACGCTCACCGGCTATCCGCGTCAGCTGCAGTCGATCGTCGCCTTCGGCGGTGAGGGCAACGGAGGCAAGTGGAACGACCTCGTGAAGACCGGCCACGGCGTCGACTCCTTCACCATCAACCTCTGCACCATCGATTTCGCCCACCGCACGCTCACCATACGTCGGCTCGGATCGCAACGAAAGGTAGACGGTACGCTCCGCCAGCAGATTACGTTCAGCTACTAATCACGGCCCGGCTATAAGCCGCGGGGAGAGCCATCGCACAGAGAGGCAGGTGTCTATTTTGAGGCCGACAAATACAAATTGAGCTCTGTTTGCAAACCCATGCAAGCAGAGCTCCTAATTTAATTAATGAATAATTCGTGATAATTCGTGTTTTTATTTTAACACGAATTGCCATGAATTGACCATAAATTATTCATAAATTTTATGTACAATTAATTTTGAACAGTTACTTAATAAGGCATT
>JAFUVV010000015.1 GCA_017477435.1 Prevotella sp. | reverse complement strand
TATATTTTATCGGCTGCCATAGGGAAAGTACTCTTTGAGAGGAAACCCTTAGGCGAGCTATTTGTTAAACCAAAACATCCTCAGAATGACTCCGATAATGGTCAGCTGACCTTATGGAAAAATTTCTTTGGACAGTAGTGTGTTGAACTATATAATAAAGGAGAAAAGTAAGTGCTTTCATTAAGGACAATGTGTTTCACTATGAACATGAATATCGTGTAGTTCATTTCTGTCAAGATGTAAACGATATATATAAGGATGTCAAATTTAGGATTAGTAAAAAACACAACATTATTCCATATATTGAGATTTCAATCCCTTGCGATAGTCTGAAGGAGATTATCCTTGGCCCATGTCATAATGAGATTACATGTCATAGTATCATAGAACTGCTAGACTCAAAAGGGTTAAACTCTATAGATGTCTCTATTTCTGCAATCCCATATAGAGAAATTTAGAAAACAACAAAACAAAATATTGAATTATGAGAATTAAAAAATTTATTGCGATTATTTCGCTCTTAAGCATGACAGGCCTAAACAGTTACGCTTATGATATTGTAGCTGAAAACGAAGATGGGGTACCTATTTATTACAACTATATTAACGATTATAAAGAGTTAGAAGTTACATATAAGGAAACAAACTATGCGTCATATATCGGAGAGGTTAATATTCCTTCTGATGTAACATATTCAGGTCGAACAAGGAAAGTAACGAGCATAGGAAATGATGCCTTCAAATATTGTAAGGAACTCATATCAATTACAATTCCCAATAGTGTAACAATCATCGGAGAATTAGCTTTTCAAGTTGTTCCGCTCTTACCTCAATTTCTATTCCAAACAGCGTGACCAGCATCGGATATTTTGCTTTTTCTGGTTGCACCGGACTTACATCAATTTCCATTCCTAACAGCGTGATAACAATAAGGCATAATGCATTCAATTTTACCCCTAATAATTATTTAGAGATAAATAGTTATATAGAGCAACCAACTGCAGATACTGGGGATTCATTTTCAACGGATATATATATGAATGCTCAACTATATATTCCCATAGGAACAAAGGAGAAATATAAATCCACCGAGGGATGGAAGGAATTCGTGTTTATTGAAGAGGGTATGCCTTCAGGTATAAGCGGTGTGAGTACTTCTGCTACCGCGGCAGAAAAGGAAAGGTATAACCTAGATGGTAAGAGATTGTCAGAACCTCAGCGGGGAATAAATATTATCCGCAAGAGCGATGGTACAACAAAGAAAGTTGTGATTAAATAATTGTTATTAACAACCTTGTAATAGATAAGACTCGGCTCTGGGCTTCGATTGAGAGGATACCAGGGCCGAGTCTTATTATATTCATCGTAGAATGTTCAAAATGCGCAGACCCAGCCGAATTTGCGGACAAGCTCTTGAAGGAGGTTGTGGTCGTGGGCGGGGATGGTGAGTCTTACCGTCTCATGCTGGTTATCGCGTACGGCAATATTGGCACTGTCGAGCTTGTAGTTTGTCTGCAGGTTCATCCATACGTCGGCTGGAATGTCAAGAGCTTTTTCAAGTGCAACGGCGATATTGAGCGAAATATTGCGCTTGCCGTTGATAGTCTCGCTGAGGACAGATTGCTTAATGCCGGTCATCTCAGAAAGTTGCTTCTGCGTCATGCCACGCTCTGTCAATTCATCTTTTATCAGTTCGCCAGGATGTGTGGCGACAAATGGTGTCATATTTTTATTCATAATGTTTTGAAATTTCAAATAGTAAAGCATTAACAATTATTCCACCCTCGTCGGGAGAAGTGTAGAAGAGAAGACGGTATTGATCGTTTATCCATACTGCATCAACACCTTTTAGGTCACCTTTCTTTCGCTCATAATGAAGCGATTTTATGAGGAAAAGATCCTCAATCCGTCGGGCTGCCTTTATGTAGTTCACAACTTTTATATATCGTCGGATGATATCCTTCGATAGGCGTTTGTATTTACGATCATTTGTCGTACCTGCGAGATACAATTGCTCTAATGCCGCATTCGCAAATTCTATATTCATGCCTAATGCCTTGTCTTGACCATGCAAAGATAAATATAATATTTTAAATAATTCGCAAAATTGATAATTATTTATATTGTTATTCACTGAAAAGTTCATGATTCTATCTTGTTGGCTCAGAAATCAAACTGTTCACATTTAGGTAGTTTGTGTTCTAATTCTGCAAATTGTTTTGTAGTTTGGATTCATTTGATTATCTTTGCCCGATAAAACTAAAGAATCGATATGAACGAGATGAAAAAATATCTTTGGGACATTGTGGCGGTGGTGGCCTTTGTGTTGATCGCATTTGCCTATTTTGTCCCTGCCGACTTAGAGGGCCGGATTCTCTATCAGCATGACTCTTCTGCGGGCCGTGGGGCCGGACAGGAGCAGCAGCAGTATCTTGAACAGACGGGTGAGCGCACTCGATGGACTAATGCCACGTTCGGAGGCATGCCTACATATCAGACGGCTCCGTCGTATGACAGTACCGAGGCGCTGGGCAAGGTGATGAACGCCTACCATCTGTGGCTGCCCGACAATGTGTGGTATGTGTTTGTATATCTGCTCGGGTTCTATATCATGCTGCGTGCTTTCGACTATCGGAAAGAGCTCGCTGCTCTGGGCTCGATCATTTGGGCGTTCTCCAGCTATTTCTTCATCATCATTGCTGCCGGGCACATCTGGAAAGTGATGGCGCTTGCCTACCTGCCGCCATTGATTGGGGGCATCGTGCTGGCCTACCGGGGGAAATACCTGTGGGGCTTCATACTGACGGCGGTGTTCACGGCGTTTGAGGTGAAAGCCAACCATGTGCAGATGACCTACTACTATCTGTTTATCATTGTGCTGATGGTGTTGGCATTCTTCGTTGAGGCTATCCGTGAGGGCTGGCTTCGCCGTTTCGGTAAGGCGACGGCCGTGTGTGCGGTGGCAGCGGCGGTGGGCATCTGCCTGAACCTGTCGAATCTCTACCACACGTGGCAGTATCAGAAAGAGAGCATGCGTGGGAAGAGCGAGCTGGTGAAGGCGCAGTCGGAGAATCAGACATCGAGCGGGCTCGACCGCGACTATATCACTCAGTGGAGCTACGGCATCGATGAGACGTGGACGCTGTTGATTCCAAATACGAAAGGCGGCGCGTCTGTTCCTCTGGCAGCTAACAAGACGGCAATGGAGAAGGCTGACCCTGAACTGTCGCAGGTGTACGCTCAGATAGGGCAGTACTGGGGTAACCAGCCTGGCACTAGCGGACCGGTGTATGTGGGGGCATTCGTGATGATGCTATTCATATTCAGCCTGTTCATCGTAAAAGGTCCGATGAAGTGGGCATTGCTCTGTGCTACGATTCTTTCTGTCCTGCTCTCGTGGGGAAAGAATTTCATGCCGATGACCAATTTCTTCCTCGACTATGTGCCGATGTATGCCAAATTCCGCACGGTGGCATCGATTCTTGTTATTGCAGAATTCACGATTCCGCTCCTTGCCGTGATGGGACTGAAGCGCATCGTAGACGATCCCGGGCTGCTGGGAAGGAATCTGAAGTGGCTCTACACCAGTTTCTTCCTCACAGCTGGCCTCTGTGCTCTCTTTGCACTGATGCCGGGACTGTTCTTCCCCGACTATATCTCAAATGCTGAGCTGTCGGCGTTTAAATCGCTCCCCGACGACTTCTACAGCCGTCTGATTCCTAATCTGACGGCGATGAGAAAAGCCATGTTCACCGCCGATTGCTGGCGTTCGGCAGGCATCATCGTGGTGGGAACATTGCTGTTGCTGCTCTACAAGGAGAAGAAACTGAAGTCGGAGTATATGGTACTCGGAATTGCGGCGCTCTGTCTTGTGGATATGTGGACGGTGAACAAGCGCTATCTAAACGACAGCATGTTCGTTGAGCGCAGCGTGCGCGACCTTCCTCAGCCGAAGACAGCCACCGACGAGGCTATCCTCCAGGATAAGAGTCTCGACTACAGGGTGCTAAACATGGCGTCGAATACATTCAACGAGAACGAGACGAGCTATTACCACAAGAGCATCGGAGGCTATCATGCCGCCAAGCTGCGTCGGTATGCCGAGCTTATCGATGAGTATATCTCGCCCGAGATGAAGGACATCAACTCGGCCATAGTCGATGCCGGCGGTGATATGACTCAGGTGAAAGGCGACTCCATCTGCCCTGTGCTCAATATGCTCAACACGAAATATTTCATTCTCCCGTTGCAGAGCGGACAGACGGTGCCGCTGATGAACCCATATGCGTATGGTAATGCGTGGTTTGTCGATCAGGTGCACTACGTGTCGAATGCCAACGAAGAGCTCGCCGGCATAGCCGAAATCGACCTCCGCCATGAGGCAGTGGCCGACGATGAGTTTGCTTCGCAGCTGGGGGATGCCGTCGGGCAAGACGGACAGTCGCTGGCAACGCTGACCGACTATAAACCCAACTGCTTGACGTATAGTCTGAATAGCGACAAGGGTGGGGTGGTAGTGTTCTCCGAGATATATTATCCCGGTTGGACGGCAACCATCGACGGCAAGCCTGCTGAGCTCGGAAGAGTGGACTATGTGCTCCGTGCACTGCAGGTGCCGGCAGGAGAACACGAGGTTGTGCTCACGTTCAAACCATCATCGATAAAGAAGACCGAGACTGTGGCCTACGTGTCATACTTCGTGCTCATTTTGGCAGTGGCCTTGGGTGTGTTCATGGAATGGAAACGCAGAAAAACAGAAAAGAAATGAAGAAGTTGCTCTCGTTGCCACCCAATTTGGTGGATAGTTTTCATGCAGTGACGGGACTGCCACGTGAAGAGTGGTTCTGCACCAATGACCCTGTAGGTAAGAAACTCGGTTCGGGAGGCGGTTCTGCGTGGCTCTTGCAAAAGGCATTCGAAGCCGACTGCCGCGATGGAGGTGGCTCGTGTGGCTTCTCCGAATGGTTGAGCGCCGAACGCCGACTGCTCCTTCATGCAGGAGGACAGAGCCGCCGACTGCCGGCATACGCTCCGTCGGGGAAGATTCTCACGCCGATACCAGTGTTCAGATGGGAACGCGGACAGCGACTTTCGCAGGACCTCCTCAGACTGCAGGTGCCATTCTATGAGCAGCTGATGGATAGTGCGCCGGCATCGCTCAATACGATGATAGTGAGTGGCGATGTGCTAATACGGTCGTCGCAGCCTGTGACCAACATCCCCGAGGCCGACGTGGTGTGCCTGGGACTATGGCTCGGAGCAGAGACGGCAACAAATCATGGCGTGTTCGTCTCCTCGCGCAGAGATCCTACACAGTTGGAGTATATGCTCCAGAAACCATCGGTGGCGACGTTGGCCAGTCTGATGAAAGATCATTTCTACCTTACCGATATAGGCGTGTGGCTATTGTCTGACAAGGCCGTGAAACTCCTCATGGAACGGTCGCTGGACTGCTCGCTTGAGAGTATCGACGACAGCAACAGCACTGCACACGTGCCACATTGCTACGATATGTATAGCGAGTTTGGCTGTGCACTGGGTAGCAAGCCGACGCTCTGCGATCCTCTCCTCAGCGAGCTCACTGTGGCTGTGGTGCCATTGCAGGGAGGAGAATTCTATCACTTCGGTACCACACACGAGATTGTCTCGTCGACGCTGGCCATTCAGAACCTCGTGAACGACCAACGGCAGATAATGCACCACTCACGGAAGCCACATCCGGCCATATTCATACAAAATGCGATTTTAGAGACAAAGATTTCGGAAGATAATCGCAATATTTGGATAGAGAACAGCTGCGTAGGCAAGGGATGGACATTGAGCGAGGGCAATGTGATAACAGGAGTACCTCGTAACGATTGGGATATGCCTCTGCCGGCAGGAGGGTGTATAGACATCATCCCCTTGGACGATGAGAAATATGTGGTAAGGCCATACGGCTATTACGACAGATTCCGCGGCAGTCTGCGCGATGACAGCACGCTATACCTTGGAAAGCCATTCTCACAATGGGCCACGGACCGTGGTGTGAACATTGACGATATTGTCGGAGCCGACGACTTGCAGAGCGCGAAGCTCTTCCCCGTGACTTGTGACATAGCCGAAGCAGGACTGCTGGCTCGATGGATGATTAGTGGCGAGGGCGGTAGTGAGGTGGCTGCTATATGGCAGAATGCCGAGCGACTGAGCGCCGATGACATCGCTTCGGCAGCTAATCTGCAACGGCTTGCACGACAGAGGCAGGACTTCCGTAACCATGACTGGCAGGCTTTGGCAAAGAACTGGGAACATAGCGTGTTCTACCAGACCGACCTCGCCGATGCTGCTGCTGAATATGCAAGAAACAATATATCGCTCCCTTCGGAGATTGCAGACCAGGCTCCGCTTCTGACACGCATACACGACAGCATGTTCCGCTCGGAGGTTAATCGTCTCAACGGACAGGCATCCGATGCTGAGAAATGGAGCAGCGAGGCGTTCCGACTGCTTCGTAGCGGTCTGACCGCACCTCTGCTCACAGAACGGCAGCAGCCCCGTCTGGCTGTATATCGCGACCAGATAGTTTGGGGACGCTCGCCGGTGAGAATAGATATTGCCGGTGGGTGGACCGACACCCCTCCTTATTGTCTGATGGAAGGTGGAAACGTGATAAATCTTGCTATCCTTCTCAACGGACAACCACCGCTGCAGGCGTATGTCAAACCGTCGAAGGAGTTACATATCGTGTTGCGTAGTATCGACCTTGGAGCTATGGAGGTGGTGAAGACATTCGACGAACTTGCCGACTTCAGCCAGATAGGATCGCCGTTCAGTATTCCTAAGGCAGCACTTGCACTGGCGGGATTCCTGCCGGAATACTGTCTGGAGAGATACGATACCCTTGAGAATCAGCTTTCTGCATTCGGCTGTGGCATAGAGGTCACACTGTTGTCGGCCATTCCTGCCGGCAGTGGACTGGGCACCAGTTCGATGCTCGCCGCTACGGTGCTGAGTGCTGTGAGCGACTTCTGCTCGTTAGGATGGGACAAGATGGAGATAGGCCGACGTACTATGGCGCTCGAGCAACTGCTCACCACTGGCGGCGGATGGCAGGATCAGTTCGGAGGACTGCTCCATGGGGTGAAACTCATACAGACAGCTGCCGGATTCAATCAGACTCCTACGGTGAGATGGCTGCCCGAACAGTTGTTCTCGCAATCGGAGTACAGACAGTGCCACCTCCTCTACTATACCGGCGTGACCCGTACGGCAAAGACAATACTTGCAGAGATAGTGCGACGCATGTTCCTCAACGAACACAATCAGCTTTCTCTCCTCCGCCAGATGAAAGCACACACGATGGACATGTTCGAATCGATTCAGCAGGGCGATTTCCAGCGTATGGGCATGTTGCTGAGGCAGGGATGGCAGTTCAACAAGTGGCTTGACAGTGGTACTAATCCTGCAGCGATAGAGAATATCACGAAACTGATAGACGACTATTGCCTTGGCTATAAGCTTCCGGGTGCCGGCGGCGGAGGATACCTTTATATGATAGCGAAAGATGCCGATGCTGCTGCGAGGATAAAGAAAACGCTTACTGAGCATCAGCCCAATGCCAATGCTCGCTTTGTGGACATGAAGCTCAGTACCGAAGGAACTCAAGTCAGCCGAAGCTGACCTCGTCGCGCTCGGAGTGAAAAGTGAAAAATGCATATCTCACTCCACACTCCTCACTCCTCACACCACATGGAATTCAGAACAATAGTAGATATTCCCCAGCAGTCGTTTACGATTGATGCTTGCGAAGAGATGCTCTTCGTAGGCTCATGCTTTGCCGACAACATCGGCCGACGCTGCAGTGAGGAGAAATTCCGTACTACGGTGAATCCCTTTGGCGTGATGTATAATCCGGCGAGCATACTGCATACCATACAGCGTTTGGACAGATATCCTCGCATTGTCGTCGTCACTCTTGGCACAGATTACGTCTATCGACTCAAGGCGACGGGCGAGATAGTAGACAACTGCCAAAAGCGACCGCAGAATCTATTCACCGAAGAAGTGCTGAGCGTAGATGAGTGTTACAGCTATCTCGCCAAGGCCGTCGATCTGCTTAGGGAGAAGAATGCCGAAGTGAAGGTCATCGTCACTGTCAGTCCGATACGCTATCGCAAATACGGCTACCATGGCAGTCAGCTGTCGAAGGCCACTCTGCTCCTTGCTGCCGACCGGCTGGCTGGGACCTATCCCGACAGCGTCAGCTACTTCCCTGCCTACGAGATTGTCAACGATGAGTTGCGCGACTATCGTTTCTATCAGCCCGATATGCTCCACCCCTCAGAGCAGGCCGTAGAGTATATCTGGCAACGATTCAGCGAGACGTTCCTCTCACAGCAGGCCAAGCAGTTCATAGAAGAATGGCACCCCATAAAACAGGCACTCGCACATAAGCCTTTCAATGCCGACTCGCAGGAGTATAAGGATTTCTTTTCTAAAACTATGTTAAAGATAGAAGAGTTGAGAAAGAAATATCCTACATTTGCAAACGAATGACACATCGGAGAGACATAAAACAACAATTTGTTGCCCAAATGCTGCTTATCGTATTTGGGACAATGCTTGTCATGTCGTCGTTCCATGTCCATTCTGAATACACAACCCTTACCACCGACTGCACGGAGTGTGAGCACAATATCCACCACTCTGGCCACCTTACAGCCGCTGTCCTCTCGCTCGACGACTGCGTGCTCTGCCAGTTTGCGGTGATGACATACCTGCCGGCAGTCGTCTCTGTAGCATTCTTTTTCATCAATCTCTTTCGCGTTGATGCCCTTCGGCGTAATCAGACCGTTGTGAGCGTTTGCGTAGAAACTGGCAATCTTCGTGGACCACCATACCTTGTTTGACTGAAGTAGAGAGAATTAGACTTACATAAATCAAACAAGGGAATAAATGAAAAATATATATTTATTTCTGATTTCGATGGCTATTCCGCTGTCGATATCAGCACAGTCGGTATCCACTACATCGCGCGATATTGACGAGGAGGAAGATACATGTATTGTCATCAGCGAGGTGGTCGTCACCGGACTGACGGGCAGTGCAAAGATGAAGGACACGCCAATGCCAATCATGGTCGTTGGGCAGCGCGACATGCAAAACCGCGCATTCTCAAACATTATAGATGCTGTGGCGTCTCAGCCTGGCGTGTCGCAAGTGACGACAGGCGGCGGAATCTCGAAGCCCGTGATTCGCGGACTGGGATACAACCGCGTGGTTGTCGTCAACGACAACGTGCGACAGGAAGGACAACAGTGGGGCGACGAGCACGGCGTGGAAGTCGATGCTGCGGGAGTGAGCTCGGTGGAAATATTGAAAGGTCCCGCCAGCCTGCGCTATGGCAGCGACGCATTGGCAGGAGTGATGATTCTTCATCCGCAGCGACTCTTGACGCCAGGCTCTATTGCTGCTAATGTGTCGACTGAATATCAGACCAATGCCGGACTGTTCGACTACTCGCTCAATATGGCTGGCAATCACGGTGGAATAGACTGGGGATGGCGCTATTCAGAGAAACTGGCCCATGCCTACAAGAATAAGTACGACGGCTACGTGCTCGGCTCTCAGTTCCACGAGCGTGCCCTCTCGGGACTGCTCGGACTGCGCCGATCGTGGGGAAGTAGCATACTGCGACTCTCGTACTACAACCTCGTTCCCGGACTCGTAGAAGGCGAGCGCGACGAAGACACGGGAGAGTTCGTAAAACCTGTGCTCGTCGATGGAGAAGAAGACGAAGTTGTTGCCACTCGCCACGATCTGAAGACCTACGGCCACGGGATGCCATATCAGCGCATCAATCACTACAAGGCCGTGAGCGACAATACCTTCTATCTGGGCGATGGCAGTCTGCGGGCTATTGTGGCATATCAGAACAACCGCCGACAGGAGTTTGAAGAGATAGAAAGTCCCAATGAGTCAGGGCTCGAGCTCATGCTTCACACCGTGAACTACGATGTGCACTATAATCTTCCCACCATCAGCGGCTGGCAGATAGTAGGTGGCGTGGGCGGAATGTATCAGCGTTCGCTTAACCGCGGAGAGGAGTATCTCATTCCCGACTATAACCTCTTCGACGCCGGTGTCTTCGCTACGGCAGGACGCTCGTTCGGGCCGATGCATCTCAGTGGCGGACTGCGGTTCGACAACCGTCACATCAACAGTCATCAGCTCATTGAAGAAGGCGAGGAGCGATTCACACAGTTCTCCCGCGACTTCTCAGGCTTGACGGGTAGTGTAGGACTCGCCTACAACGTCACGCCGCAGATAAACCTACGTGCCAATCTCGCTCGCGGATTCCGTGCTCCAAACATAAGTGAACTTGGCTCGAACGGAGTACACGAAGGCACACTCCGCTACGAAATGGGCAACTCACAGCTCAAACCGGAGTTTAGTACGCAGATAGATTTCGGGGGCGATTATTCTTCAGACTTTCTAAAGGTACAGCTATCGTTGTTCGCCAATTTCATCTCCAATTACATCTTCAGCCATCGTCTCTCGGAGATTCCCGAGGGTATCGATACCGAGGGCAACGCCGTCTATCAGTATGCCTCGGGCGATGCACGGCTCATGGGTGGTGAGGTGCTCGTGGAGATACACCCCTGGCGAAGCATCCACTTCGAGAATACCTTCTCCTACGTTGATGCCGTGCAGCGTCATCAGCCCAAGGATAGTCGTTACCTGCCATTCACGCCGGCACCACGTTGGACGAGCAACCTGCATGTCGACCTGAACTCGCCTGTGAAGTGGATGAGAAACCTCTGCGTCGTAGCAGAGATGCAGTGCAACCTCCGCCAGAATCATTTCTATGCTGCCGACGACACAGAGACGGCAACACCGTCGTACACGATTTTCTCTCTCTCCCTATCTTCTGACATCCATGTCGGCGGCCGCCATGCAGCAACCGTCACCTTCCTTGCCGACAATATCTTCGATCGCGCATATCAGAACCATCTCAGCCGACTGAAGTATGGAGCCATAAACAATCGAACTGGGAGGATGGGAGTGTTCAATCAGGGAAGAAACTTCGGAGTGAAAATCTCCGTGCCAATCCTATAGGTGGATTAACAAATTAACAGATTAACGATCATTGTGTGGAGACGTTAATTTGTTAATCCGTTAATTTGTCTCAGTCTTGGAAATATACTCGTTTCACTCGGTTGGATATGCCTGTGAGTATCTCATAAGGTATGGTACCGAGTTTATCGCTGAGCGTGGTGACGGGCAGGTTGTCACCGAAAATCTCCACGCTGTCGCCCTCATGGCAGGGAATGCCCGTTACGTCGATCATTGCCACGTCCATGCAGATGTTGCCCACATATTCGGCTCGATGTCCGTTTACGAGACAGTAGCCTTTGCGGTTGCCGATGTGTCGGTCGAGTCCGTCGGCGTAGCCAATGGGGATGGCGGCAATCACGCTGTCGTGGTCTATCGTGCCGCGGCGGCTGTAGCCCACGGTCTCTCCTGCCGGCACATGGCGAAGCTGCAGTATTGTTGTGTGAAGCGAGGCCACATTGTTTATCGTGGCATTGTTGCGCGGGTTGATGCCGTAGAGACCAAGTCCGAGTCGACACATATCCATCTGTCGCTCAGGGAAATGCTCGATGCCTGCGGAGTTGTCGATGTGGCGTAGTATCTTGTGGGGGAATGCTGCCTGTAGCTTGTCGGCACCGAGGGTGAAGAGTTCATACTGATGTGCGGAGAACGAGTCGAACGAGTCGTCGTCGGCACCGGCGAAGTGGCTGAACACGGAACGTGGTATGATTGCGTTCTGGCTCTTCAGGCGCTGGATGAGCTTGTCGATATCGCCTACAGGATCGAAGCCAAGACGGTGCATGCCCGTGTCGAGCTTAATGTGTACGGGATATCCCATGATGCCTTCGCGCTCGGCGGCTCGTATGAGTGCATCAAGCAGACGGAAGGAATATACCTCGGGTTCGAGGTCGTTGTCGAACATGGTCTTGAACGCCGACATTTCAGGATTCATTATCATTATGCTCTGCGTGATACCCGTGCGGCGTAGTGTCACCCCTTCGTCGGCCACTGCCACGGCCAGATAGTCCACGCGATGGTCTTGCAGCGTCTTTGCTATCTCCACGGCTCCTGTGCCATAGCCGTCGGCCTTTATCATGCAGACGAGCTTCGTCTCGGGCTTCATCAGCGAGCGGTAGTAGTTCAGGTTGTCGACCATTGCCGAAAGGTTCACCTCGAGAGTGGTCTCATGCACTTTCCTGACGAGCAGTTCGCTCAGACGGTCGAAGCCAAACTTGCGCGCTCCTTTGAGTAGAATCATCTCTCCCGCCAGGCTGTTGAACAGCTGCGACGCGATAAACTCGTCGGTGGATGTGAAGAAATGCTTGTCGGCTATATCTATCTGACTTGCTGCCGAGCAGAGGTCGCTGCCAATGCCGATGAATCTGCTGATGCCTCTTGCCACGGCCATGTCCGACACCCTCTTGTATAGCACGTCGGGACTTTCGCCGCTCTGACAGATGTCGCTCAGTATGAGTGTAGAGCGTAGAGTGTATGTAGAGTTAGCGTTATCGTTATATCGTGTGCTGCGGCGATGCATGAAGTCGAGAGCGATGTCGAGAGAGTTGATGTCGGAATTGTAGGAATCGTTGATTATTGTGCACCCGTTCCTTCCGCGCTTCACCTCCAGTCGCATTGCCACAGGTTCGAGCTTCTTCATCTCTGAAGCAATCTGCTCAGGCGTTAGACCTAGATGCAGGCATATAAGCGCAGCAGTGATGGTGTTGCGGATGGAGGCATCGTCGATGAAGGGAATCGTGAAGCACCTTCGTCTTTCGTTATCGTTTTTCGTCCTTTCGTTATCGTCCTTCGTCCTTTCGTTATCGTTCTTCGTCCCTTCGTTATCGTCCTTTCGTCCTTCGTTATAAATAAATGCAATGTCCGTCGTGGTGTCGTTCTTTGTGATTTTTGTCACGTAGAGGTCGGCGCTGGCATCGGTCTGCGACCAACACAGCAGTTGTCCTTTCGGTTTATTCTCTGCCAGGCATTTTACCACAATCTCATCGTCAGCACAGAACACGATTGTCTCAGCATCCTTAAAGAGGCGCAGCTTCTCGCGGCATTTCTCTTCTATCGTGCCGAAATTCTCTTGGTGAGCCGGTCCTATGTTTGTTATCACGCCGATGGTGGGCTGTATTATCCTCTGCAGCGCATCCATCTCTCCCTTCTGACTTATTCCCGCCTCGAAGAGAGCCGCCTCGGTCGTCTCGTCGAGCAGCCATACAGAGAGCGGTACACCTATCTGAGAGTTGAAACTGCGAGGACTGCGAGTCACTTTCCGATAGGGCGAGAGCAGCTGGTAGAGCCATTCCTTTATTACCGTTTTGCCATTTGAGCCCGTGATGCCTACGATGGGGATGTTGAACTCGTCGCGATGTCGTTCGGCAAGTCGTTGCAGCGCACTCAGCGTATTCACTACTTTCAGGAAGTTTGCGTCGGCATATCTCTCCTGCCAGTCAGCAGGTACAGTCTCTACCACAAAGTTTCTCACTCCGCGCAGGTAAAGATCATTGATATATTGATGTCCGTCGCCCACCTTCGTCCGTATGGCGAAGAAGAGAGTCTCCTCGGGGATGCTAAGCGATCGGCTGTCGGTCAGTAGAAAAGCGATGCAGCAGTCGTTGTTGCCGTATCGGTGGGCTCCGATGAGCGTCGTAACTTTTTCAATAGAATAAGTCATTTCTTTTTTGCTTTATTAAAGACAGTGCAAAATTAACCCACTTTTCCGTAAAAAAGAAAACATCTGGCATTTCTTTTTTGTATCCAGATGTTTTTCTTGCTTTATTCGCATAAATAAGTACGACCCATGATATCGTCATCATGGGTCGTATCGTTTATTTGATGTCTTCTACGAGATAACGGATTATCACCTGTCACCTTTCCAATTCTATTCTATCACAGCTGTCCAGCCGCCGCCAGGTGCGAGGTGGATATTGATCTTTTCGCCTGTGGTGACGGTCTTGGTAGTGTGTTTGTAGTCGATAGCTATGCGGTGGGCATTTGCTCCGTCGGCGAATATATCGGCCGTGGCACTGGTTATTCCGAGTTTAGATAGGTCGATTGTGATGTCGCGTGGTGTCCAGTTGTTGAGTGCGGCAAGATACCATTTACCGTCCTTCTTACGTGCCACTGCCACGTATTCGCCGAACTCTGCTCCTAGCACGATGGTCTCGTCCCACGTCGTCGGTATGCGAGAGATGAAGTCGGTGCATTCCTGTTCCCGCATATAGTTCGACGGGTTGTCGGCGAGCATCTGCAACGGTGCTTCATAGAGAGTGTACATTGCCATCTGGTGCACTCGTGTGCCGATGCTCATGGGCGAGTGATAGTCGGCGTAGAAGCTGCTCTGCGTGGCGTTCTTCATAGCTCCCGGAGTGTAGTCCATCGGTCCCATCTGCATACGCATCGATGCTATGAGCACGTCGTAGCGCACTTGGTCGAACTCCGGTCGCCCGTCTTTCTTTCCCATCCACTTCACGTTCTCAAGACCTTTCACACCCTCGTAGTTCACCACGTTGGGGTAGGTGCGGTTGAGTCCGAAGGCTCGGTGACCGTGGTAATCGACCATCATGTGGTGCTTTGCCGCGCATTTGGCTAGTTCTTTCGACGAGCTGAACATTACCTGGTCACTGCGGTCGAAGAAGTCGATCTTGAATCCCTTCACACCCATCTTCTCGTAGTAGGCCATGTTGCCCTCCATGTCTAAGATGATGTTTCGCCATAGAGCCCACAGTATGACACCCACACCGCGCTCACGACCATATCTCACCAGCTCGGGAATATCCACGTTGGGGTTCAGGTCTTTGGTCATCGATTCGCGTCCGCTCCATCCCTCGTCGACGATGATATATTCGATACCGTTTTTCGCAGCGAAGTCGATATAGTATTTATATGTCTGGGTGTTGATGCCTGATTGGAAATCGACGCCGTAGATGTTGTTGTCGTTCCACCAGTCCCAAGCCACCTTTCCCGGCTTTATCCACGATGTGTCGTTCAGCTTGCATGCTGGTGCGAGGTTCATCGCCATGTCGGTATCGACGAGGTCGGCATCGTTCTCGCTCACCACCACCGTTCGCCAGGGCAGTGTCTGTTGCTTCTCCACGGCATCGAAGCGGGCTATGAAGTTCTCTTTCTTTGTCGGGATAAGGTTCTGCCCCGATGCTTTTGCCTCGGTCGGCACGCGGTCGAACACCGTCTCGAGCACATTGCCCTCAGCTTTGCGTAGGAACATATTTGGATAGTCTTCCAGTCCTGCGTCCATTATCATGGCTTTCTTGCCCTCGGGCAGCCACACCACAACGGGTTGAACAATTATGTTCTTATTAGACAACTCCGACAGCTTATGATCTTCGTAATACGTCTCGTAGGAGGTATAATACATATTACCGCCACGAGTGTCGGTCACATATCCGAGTGTAGTGCGATAGTCGCCGGCAAATGTGAAATTGCTTGTCTCGTTCTCTACTATGAGCGGTTTGCTCTGAGTGACCACGAAGCGATATGCAGCGCCCTCGTCGTAGGCGCGGAACTCCACCGAGTAGCCTTTCTGTTGGATCATCAAGAAGTTGTAGTTGTTGTCTACTGTTTTCTTCCGGTAGAAGTCGGTGTGCCATTGGTCTCTCACTTCTCCTTTTCTTGTTTTCGGTTTGTTCATGTCCTTTCCCATTTCCAGCTCGCGCCCTGCCACTTTGCAGTCGGCACTGATGGCCGATGGCAACAGCACGGCGGTGCCCTCGTGGTTGATGGACCACGTCAGTTTCTCACCTGTCTGTATGCTGACAGACAGCTTCCCGTTAGGTGACTTCAGCGTGTAGTCGACTGCATGCATCTTTCCTGCAACCATGCTGAGCAATAACACTGCGATTGTTGCTATTTTTTTCATAGTGTATGTGATGAATTGGTTATTTTTATTTAAGGTCCCACAAAGATACGAAGAAAATCAGTAATTGCAAAATATACATCTGTTCCTTGTGTTTTTTTTCATAGTCTATGTATGTGGCAGAGATAATCTGAGGTTAGTTATTATCATTAATGCTAATAATCTATGGACACTGGCGATTTTTATATGAAAATACACTACTGTCCGGTTAAATTTCACCAAAGCGAAAGTTGGCGGTCATCTTCCGGATTTTGATTAATAATTGGTTTGTCAAAAAGTTCATTCAGCGGAGTCCTCTCAAAGAGAACTTGGCCGATGACATTAGAGAATATGTAAAGATTTTGTTCGATATGATACATCTTCAGAGCAATAATAAGCAGCAGGTAGTCACAGATGGCAATCCATATCTGTGTGAAGACTGCATTTTGGGACGTCCCATAGAACGTCTTGATGTGCAGGTGCTGCTTGATCCATTTGAAGAACGTTTCGATAGTCCAGCGCTCTCGGTACAGTTCCGCAATGGTAATTGCTTCAAGGGTGAAGTCATTCGTCAGGAATCGATACACTACGTTCTGCGCAAAGTCCTCATAGACGACCAGACGCAACAAATCAGGGTACTTCTTGGCTGTAAAGAGACCAGTAAGACTGATGGACTCGTCAGAGATGACGCCAGTCTGCCTGTCAACCTCTCTTGCCTCGAATACGGAATATTTCATGTTGTCCTTTGCTCTGGTTACAAAGTAAGCCTTCTGCTGTTGGAAGAGACGGAACAGCCGGTCAAAGTCCACATAGCCTTTATCCATCAGATAGTAAGCCCCTGCTTCTACAGGCAAGCTGTCCATAGCCTGAGTATCATGCACATTGCCAGGAGTAAGCATGATGAAGTTGGGTATGTTGTTCTTTACATCAATCAAAGTGTGCATCTTGAAAGCACCTTTGTCATGATGGAACTTCGCCCATGGACAGAGTTGCAGACACAGGTTGATGGTACTGCTGTCAAAGGCATACACCATATTGTCAATTCCCAACCGATAGTATTCATCTTTATACAGGACTTTAGCCCTCTCGACAAGTACCATTGCGTAGTCCTGATAGATACGCCAGTCCTTCTTCTCGTTCATGTCAGCGAGAGTGGACTTGGGCATCACCTTCAGACCGGCATGATACAACTTGGAGTTGAAAGCAGTCAACTGAGCCTCTATGCTACGAAGGCTTGCGCTGCTGGTCAGCTGAGCATAACTCATGACAAGGAACTGGTCACGGCAAGTGAATCGTCTTGCATGAAAATCCCCTCTATATCTGTCAATACATTTCCTGAGCTCGTAGTCAGGGATGAGAGACATCAGTTGCGAGAATACAGTATTTCCGGCATTCATATCCTGTGCTATCTTATATATGAGACAGTACAAAGATAAAAAATCAAATCGGAAAATTTTTAAATCGCTGTATCTCATTGAAATTTAAACATTTAATTAACGTTCGGAAAAATTTAACCGGACACTAGTG
>JAFUVV010000001.1 GCA_017477435.1 Prevotella sp. | reverse complement strand
GGCAAGGAGTTCGACATGATGCACGGTCTGCGCTGGCATGACCACGGAGCACGCTTCGCCGACAACACCATACTCCGCTGGACAGCAATGGACCCACTCTGCGAGAAATACTACGACACCTCGCCGTATGTCTTCTGCGGGAATAATCCATTAAAATACGTTGATCCGAATGGAAACGTTGTCAAACCATTTGGCAAATATGAAATTCAAATGATTAAAAATACTCTGCCAAAAGAAATGAGGAAATTTGTTAAATTAGACAATAATGGATTTATTGATCAAGAGTTATTGAATTCTTGTTCTTCTTATAGTTATAATTTAGAAAATTTAAAGATGTTAGTTAATTCCAAATTAACGATAGAAGTTTATTTGAATGATTCATTTGAATATGCTAATAAAGAAGGCATAATAGGTACAGCTACTATGCAAATAACACCTTTTGATCCTTTGTACCCAGAGGATATTGATCTCAAAGGAGAAACGATAAGTGGAGTCTCTACAGGCGAAACAGGATTCTTGGGAAAGACACTATTTCCCGATCGTGTTGGTGAGCAGAATTCATCCAACAACAATCTTATGATAATTGTTAATAGTGGCTTGTCTTCAGCAGGTGCAGCGGAAATGTATAGCCATGAAGCAAATGGACATGCACTATTATATATAAAAAATGGATATGATCATATTGGCGCGAGCCATCAAGTAGTGAATATGGTTGATTATAATGTAAAACTTCGAGACATGATTTTAAGATCAAAACAAGAAACTATAAAAAATATGCAAGAATGAAAAAAGTTTTATTTATATTTTGTCTTTTATTTAGTGGCATTAGAGCTTCCTCTCAAGTTCTAACAGATACTATGACATATATATATTATGATGATGTTGGAGTAAAGTATAAAATTTGGGAATTAAAGGTTAGGAATAATACTGATGACATTTACTTTACTTGGGTCTCACCGAATTCAATAACAAGAAAGTCCAAGAAAGATCAGATTCATGATTTTTTTATAAAAAGATATGGTGACTTTAGTTATTTGGATTTATATTATGAAGGCTTGTTAAATAGACATTTTTGGTCAAACAGGAATTTCATAAAGAAAATTAATCCCAATGAAACTTTTACTTATGACGTATTATATAAAGATATAAATACATATGAAAATAAAATTGTATTTGTTACAAAAGACGAAATAGAAAGTATATACAATATTGACACATGCGCACTTCCCTTATTTGAGAACGTATCTATCATTTTACCTCTAATGGAGGAAAAAAAAGAATACCCGATGGTTGAATAACGATGATTAAAAAATATATAGTATAACATATACCATTTTAGGAGGAGGTGCTGATAAGACATCAGGGAATTGTAACACTTCCTCATCTACAATACTTATCAAATCTGGAGTTGGTGAAGAGGAAATGAAATCCTTAGAAAGGAATATAAAAGGCATAAACAGGATTTCTAATAACTACCCCAAAACCTTGGACAAAGAAAGAACAAGAAAAAGCCTTGGAAGAAAGGAAAAAGATTGATGAGAGTAACAGTTTGAAAGCTCTATAATATGAAAAAAATATTATTATTTTATATACAATGTTGTATTTATACACGTTGCTTAGACATAATTATGATATGCCTATCATTAAACCAATGCGACATAGGAAGTCCTGATTTCAAGTTCGGCTTTAGTCTTATGGTGCTTGCTAATTGTGCAATATATGCTCCAATATATACCTTAACTGCCAGTATTTTGTACTATACAAATGTCAATAAAGCATTACTATCAAGTAAATGGCTCTGTTTCTTATATTGTAATGTTCCATTCGTATGCTACGAATTAATTGAAAAATTTTGTATTTATAATGGTTTCAATGTAGATTACAGATTAGAATATAGTATCCCTATAGTTTTCATAATCCAAAATGTAATTATTATCTTGAATCACGTCTGTTCAAAATAAAGCTTTGTTGCATAATCTAAAAAAAATTTATGTTTAGAGGCTATAATCTTATAAAAATGGATTACGCTCGATTCATAGAAATCTTTAATGTAGTTCCTGATCGTGTAATTTATAAGTTGCCCATAGAACAAGAAAATGGGCGCTGTAAATGGCAGGATGAGTATGATTTCGACAATCTGAATCTGCAATTATGGGTTTGGAGAGGTAGAATAGTAACCGTGATGGCTTATGGTGATTGACAGAAACATATACATATATAAACGTATGCTATCATAAATGTGGTTTTGCGGCAGAATATAAAAGAAAATCAATTTCTCGCGGAAAAACATTTTGTTTTCAAGGATAAAAGCGTTACTTTTGCAGAAACAATTTTCTGTCGAGATGAAAAACCTTAAGCTTTTCTTTGTGCTTCTCGTTTTCCCCCTGTGTGTCTATTCTCAGCAGGCCTTGGAAGACATAAAGCGCGACAACTGCATATCGGGAAGTAACTACTACGCCTATCCTGGTCCGCGTGCCGACGGACTGACCCCTGCACCAAAGGGATACAAACCTGTGTATATCTCCCACTATGGTCGCCACGGCTCGCGATATCTGGTGAGTAAAGACGACTACGACGTGGCCCTCCGCACCCTTCAGCATGCCGACAGCCTTGGCAAGCTGACCGCCGTGGGACGGGAGACGCTCGCCAAGGTGAAGATGCTACGCGAAGAGGCACACAACCGCTTTGGCGAACTGACACAGCGTGGGGCGGAGCAGCATCGCGACATTGCACGGAGGATGTATGAGCGATTCCCCGAGGTGTTCAAGGGCGACGTGCACGTAGATGCAAAGAGTACGGTGGTGATACGCTGTATACTCTCTATGGAGAATGCCCTGCAGGAACTTCTCCGCCACAACAACAAGTTGCGCATCAGCCACGACGCCAGCGACCACGACATGCACTACATGAACTTCTGGGATGCCGAGCTGATGAAGAAATGTCTGCCAGAGCGCTCTAAGGGCGACTACGACGCTTTCCGCAGTCGCCACGAGAAGCACGACAGAGTGATGAGAGAGCTGTTCAACGACGACAGCTACTGGCAGAACGATATTAACGCCACCGACCTTAACTATCGCCTTTTCAAATTGGCGAGCAACATACAGAGCAGCGAACTGCGCCACAAAATAACACTCTACAACCTCTTCACTGCCGAAGAACTTTACGAGAACTGGTTGCAAACAAACGCCTGGTGGTATGCCCACTACGGTGGGTATACGGGCAACGATGCCAATATGTCGTTCATAGAGCGCCGACTGCTGAAAAAGATGATCACGGAAGCCGATAGCTGTCTGCAAGAGAAACGCCCTGGGGCAACGTTGCGCTATGGGCACGAGGTCTGCGTGATGCCGCTCACATGCCTCATGGAGCTCGACAACTGGGGACTATGCACCGACGACCTCGAACAGATAGACGACCAGGGATGGCGATGCTACAATCTGTTTCCTATGGGGTGCAACGTGCAGATGGTGTTCTATCGCAGCAAAGACAAGCGCAAGGACACACTCGTGAAGGTTCTGCTAAACGAAAACGAGACCCGGCTGCCAATCACTCCGGTCACAGGCAACTATTACAAATGGAGCGACCTGCGCAAGTATTACCTCGAGAAACTGCGCTTCTTCGACATATTTCAGGAAGAAACCTTCCAACGGTCGGAGTGAAAAATGTTAATCAGTTTCCTTCCCCCGGAAGAATGAGAACTTCGAACAATGAACATTGAACTATGAACTCAAAAGATGCGGGTACGACCCCGATGATGAAACAGTTTTTCTCGCTGAAGGCAAAGCATCCCGATGCTCTGCTCCTCTTCCGCTGTGGCGACTTCTACGAGACCTATGGGCAGGATGCCGTCGACGCTTCTAAAATACTCGGCATCACCCTCACCCGCCGCAACAACGGAGGGTCGACAGGACAGACAGAGATGGCCGGATTTCCTCATCATGCACTCGATACCTATCTCCCGAAACTTATCCGCGCCGGCCGACGTGTGGCAATCTGCGACCAGCTCGAAGACCCGAAGCTGACGAAGAAGCTCGTGAAGCGAGGCATCACGGAGCTCGTCACGCCAGGAGTGGCAATGAACGACAACGTGCTCAACTATAAGGAGAACAACTTCCTTGCCGCTGTTCATTTCGGGAAGGGCTCGTGCGGTGTGTCGTTCCTCGACATATCGACAGGAGAGTTTCTCGTAGGCGAAGGCCCTTTCGACTACGTGGAAAAACTGATTTCCAACTTTCAGCCGAAAGAGATTCTCTATAACCGTGAGCACAAAAGCCAGTTTCAACAGTTCTTCAGCGGAAGGCAATGCACCTTCGAGCTCGACGACTGGATCTTCACCGACCAGTCGGCACGCCAGAAGCTGCAGCATCACTTTGGTACGAACACGCTCAAGGGTTTCGGCGTGGACCATCTGAAGAACGGAGTGATTGCCGCAGGAGCAATCCTTCACTATCTGGAGATCACCCAGCACACCCACATTGGCCACATCACCGTCCTTTCTCGTATTGAGGAAGAGCGCTATGTACGTCTCGACCGCTTCACCATCCGCTCTCTCGAACTGCTTGCTCCTATGGCCGACGATGGTGCGTCGCTGCTCGGAGTGATAGATAAGACCACCACCCCGATGGGTAGCCGTATGCTGCGGCGATGGATGGTATTCCCCCTGAAAGACGTGAAGCCCATCAGCGAGCGGCACGACATCGTGGAAAACTTCTTCCGTGACGTAGATTTCCGCACCTCCATCGACAGTCAGTTCCAACGCATCGGCGACCTCGAACGCATCATCTCGAGAGTCTCTGCTGGTCGCGTATCTCCTCGTGACATGGTACAGCTCGGACGTGCACTCGATGCCCTCGGCCCTGTGAGAGAAGCCTGCCTCGCTACCGACAACGACAGCCTACGGCGGCTCGGTAGCCAGATAAATCTCTGCGACGTACTCCGTCAGCGTATTGAGAAGGAAATGCAGCCCGATCCACCGCAGCTCGTCAGCAAGGGTAATATCATCCGCGACGGTTTCAGCAATGAGCTCGATGAGTTGCGACAGATATCCCGCGGCGGAAAAGATTTCCTTTTGAAGATACAGCAGCGGGAGGTAGAGAAGACAGGTATCGCCTCGCTGAAAATAGGCTACAACAACGTGTTCGGATATTACCTCGAGGTGCGCAACACATACAAGGACCAAGTGCCGGCCGACTGGGTGCGCAAGCAGACACTTGCACAAGCCGAGCGATATATCACTCAGGAGCTCAAGGAGTATGAAGAGAAAATCCTTGGTGCCGACGAACGCATACAGTCGCTCGAAGAACGTCTCTTCTCCGAACTCATCGTCTACGCCCAGCAGTTCACTCCCCTCGTTCAGACTAACGCTGCCGTGGTGGCACAGATCGACTGCCTGTTGTCCTTCGCCAAGGCAGCAGAAGAGAATGGCTATGTGCGTCCCGTCGTCGATGAGTCGAGCGTGATAGATATCCATCAAGGACGCCACCCTGTGATAGAGACACAGATGCCGCTTGGCGAAAGCTATGTCCCTAATGACATCCTTCTCGATGCCGAACGACAACAGATTATCATCATCACCGGTCCGAATATGGCAGGTAAGTCGGCACTGCTCCGACAGACGGCACTCATCACTCTCATGGCGCAGATAGGCTCCTTCGTCCCTGCCGAGAGTGCCCGCATCGGTGTGGTAGACAAGATATTCACTCGTGTGGGGGCAAGCGACAACATCGCTCTTGGCGAGTCAACATTCATGGTGGAGATGACCGAAGCCGCCAGCATTCTCAACAATGTCACCCCTCGCTCCCTCGTCCTCTTCGACGAACTTGGCCGTGGCACATCGACCTACGACGGCATATCTATCGCCTGGGCAATAGTGGAATATCTCCATGAGCAGCCACGAGCCCGGGCCCGCACTCTCTTCGCCACCCACTACCACGAGCTTAACGAGATGGAAAAACTCTTCTCTCGCATAAAGAACTACAACGTCAGTGTTCGTGAGGTAGATGGCAAGGTAATCTTCCTTCGCAAACTTATGCGTGGTGGATCAGAACACTCGTTCGGTATTCACGTCGCCGATATCGCAGGTATGCCAAAGAGCATTGTGAAACGTGCCAACGTCATTCTCCGCCAACTCGAGAATGAGAACTCGCAGGTTGGACAGGTGGGGAAGCCCACGGCAGAGAAGATAGACGGCAGCCGCGAAGGGATGCAGCTCAGCTTCTATCAGCTCGACGACCCTGTCCTCTCGCAGATTCGCGACGAGATAATCGGGCTCGACATCAACAACCTCACTCCCGTTGAGGCACTTAACAAGCTAAACGAAATAAGGAAAATCATCACCGGCAGATAGACTGCCAAAACACAATGCACCGATTCGTAGCGCTGGCAATACTGCTGATATATGTAGTCGCTGCCTTTCCGCAAGCGACAGGCGATTGGGAGACGATCTTCACCCATATGGTAGGCATCGATGAGGCAGAGGATGCCGACTGGGCCGACAACTACGAGACGCTCAGTTATATGGCGGAACACCCCATGGATATCAACACCGCCACCACCGACGACCTGCTCCGCCTGCCCCTCATCACGCCGGAGCAAGTGGAGGATATCGATGCCTATCGCTACCGCTACGGCCCGTTGCGCTCAATAAGCGAACTGGCGATGATCGAATCCATCGACGCACAGCTGCGATCGCTCCTCAGTTGCTTCCTCACCGTCAATCAATCGCCCGAAGAAAAACACTTCCCATCTCTTGGCAATATATTGAAATACGGTCGCCACGAACTCTTGGCAACCGGTCAGGTTCCATTCTATAAGCGTCATGGCTACGAGAATGGCTACCTCGGTTATCAGTACCGCCACTGGCTGCGCTATACGTTCAGTCGCGGCGAGTGGCTCAAGGCGGGCGTCGTGGCATCGCAAGATGCAGGCGAACCATTCTTCGCAAATAAGAACAACGCCGGCTACGACTACTACTCTGCCTATCTCCTCCTTCGTCACCTCGGTCCTGTGAAGGCTCTGGCTGTGGGACGCTACAGAGTGAAGCTCGGCATGGGACTCGTGATGAACAATAGTCTGTCTTTCGGAAAGCTCATGATGCTCTCCTCGCTCAACCGGCAGCGACCCACCATCAATGCCCATGCCTCACGCTCCGAGGGCAACTATCTTCAGGGAGCGGCTACGACGATTACGCTACTGAAAGGACTCGACATCACTGCCTTTGCTTCCTATCGCAACCGCGACGCTACGCTCAACGACGATGGTACTATAGCTACCCTCCTTACCACAGGCTATCATCGAACGGTGAGCGAGATGGAACGCAAGAATAACACCCACCAGACCGCCGTCGGAGCAAACGTAAACTATCTTACCAATGGCTTCCATGTAGGACTTTCAGCCGTTCACACCTCTCTCAGTCGTGAACTGAATCCCGACACGCGGCAAATCTATCGCGCCATTTACCCTTCGGGCGATCGTTTTTGGAACGCCAGCGTCGACTATGGATATGCTTCCCGTCGTCTAACCATTGGCGGTGAGACGGCCACGGGCGGCAGCGGCGGCGTGGCAACGATAAACACCATCAGCTACGAAGCAGCACCATCGCTGCGCCTCACGGCCATACAGCGATTCTATTCCCGTCGCTACTATTCGCTTTTCTCGCGTAGCTTCAGCGATGGAAGTCGCGTGCAGAACGAGAGTGGCATTTACGTCGGAGCAACATGGCAACCGCTTGTGTGGCTCTCGCTCATGGCCTACACCGACTATGCCTATCATCCCTGGGCCATATATCAGGCCGACCGCGAGTCGACGTCGTGGGATAACCTCTTTGCTGCTACTATCAAAAAAGGAAAGATTACAACCCACCTGCGCTACCGCTACCGATCGCGTCAGCGCAATGGTGACAACGAGGGACAACTCATATGGAAAAGAGAGCAACGAGGCCGGCTACAGGTTGACTACGACGGTGGAGCATTCTCCACGCGCAGCCAGATAGATATAGCCGCATGCTCATATAAGGAAAACAGTTTCGGATGGATTATATCCCAAGGACTTACCTACACCTGCCGCTACCTCCGTGCTGCTATCACAGCAGGATATTTCCATACCGACGACTACGACAGCCGCGTCTACACCTACGAGCGTGGCATGCTCTACGAGTTCGGATTTCCTGTCTACTACGGCCATGGCCTGCGCTATGCCGTCACCCTGCGCGGCGACATCACCTCTCGCCTCATGCTGCAGGCGAAGCTCGGCGTGACCGACTATTTCGACCGCGACCATATCTCCAGCGGACTCGCGCAGATCGACCGTTCGTCGAAGACGGATCTATGGGTGCAGGTCAGATGGAAGTTTTAAAGAAATGAAGAAAAAAGGTAAATGCCGCCTACGTGTAAACATTTTTATACGTAGGCGGCATTTTTTGTTATGCGCTGTTTTTCCTGTAGCTTCCGACGGCCCAAACGGCTGCCACTGTCGATATTGCGGCGAGGGAGAGCAGGTGAGGAAGTATGTCGGGAAGTGTGCCTCCGCGAATAAACACCGTGCGCACAGCACTGACAAAGTGGTGCATGGGGTTGACATAGGTGGTGGCATAGGCCCACGACGGCATCGACCGTACGGGGGTGAACAATCCGCTGAGAAGGAGGAGGATGACAACGAAGAACCACATGACGAAGATGGCCTGCTGCATGGTGTTGCTATAGTTTGACACTATTAGTCCGAAGGAGGAGAAGAAAAGTGAGAGGAGCAGGGCGAGGAGATAGACAAGCAGTGTGGGTCCGCTGCTGGTGATACCGTAGACAGCCCACGAGAGAAGCAGGCAGAGGGTGATGACGAGCAGGGCGATGAGCCAGTAGGGAATGAGTTTGGAAAGGATGAGGGTTGATTTTTTCACTGGTGTGACGTTCATCTGCTCTATCGTTCCGGCTTCTTTCTCTCCGACGATATTGAGGGCAGGCAGGAAGCCGCACATGAGCATGGTGACGATGGCGAGCAGGGCAGGAATCATGTAGAGTTTATAGTCCTGATGTGGGTTGTAGAGCGAAAGCTCCCTATATCCCCCAGAGAGGGAAGCCCCACCCCACCTCTCCAAGGGGAGGAATTTCGTTCCTTCGTTCATCGTTCCTTCGTTAACGTTAACGTTCCTGTTCCCGTTATGAGTGGTGATGATTTGTGAGAGATAGGCGGAGCCGATGGAACCTTTTGTGCCGTTGACGGCATTGGCGGCGATGAGCACCTGAGGAGTTTCTTTGTTTCCGACGATGTGGTCTTTGCTGTAGCCCCGTGGTATGACGACGGCGATATCGGCACTGCCGTGGCGTATCGCCGACAGCGCGTCGGGGTAGGTGGTTTGTCGACCGCCGTACTTGAAGTATGGGCTCTGACGGATGCTCTCGATGAGTTGACGCGAGAGGGTGCTGTGGTCGTTGTCGACGACAGTAACGACGACGTTCTTCACTTCCTGGTTCATCACCCATGGCAGGACACACATGATCATGACGGGGAACAGCAGAATGAGTCGCGGCAGGAATGTGTTGCGACGTATCTGAAGAAATTCCTTTTGTATGAGATACTTTAGCACGAATTAACGGATTTACAAATTAACGGATTAACAAGTTGACGAGTTGCTTGCATATATCTTACTCACTCCAGGCGGTTTTTGAATTTTGCGAGTGCGATGGTCAGGAATAGTGTAGTCATGCCGATGAGGACGACGGTCTCGGAGAGTACTTCGCGTATTCCGACGCCCATGATCATCAGTTTGCGCATGGCTTGGATGTAGTATCGCGGAGGTACTATGGCCGAAATCCATTGCAGTATCTTTGGCATCGACTCTACGGGGAACAGCATTCCCGAGAGCATCACGACGGGCATGAGGAGTACCATTGCCGAGAGTAGCAGCGCCACGAGTTGCGTTGTGGCGATGGTTGAGATGAGCAGTCCGAGGGAGAGTGCGAGGAGTATATAAATGGCCGAGAGGGTCACTATCCACGCGAGCGAGCCGGAGAGCGGCACGAGGAGTACGTATCGCGACATGAGAAGGATGACCATCAGTATGCCGAGTGCCAGGAGCATGTAGGGCACAGCCTTTGCGATGATGATCATCAGTGGTCGTACGGGAGAGACGAGGAGCACTTCCATCGTACCTTTTTCCTTTTCGCGTACGATGGATATCGACGTCATCATTGCGCAGACGAGCATCAGCAGCATGCCCATGATGGCAGGCACGAAGTTGTAGGCCGACCGCATCTGTGGATTGTAGAGGAGTTTCATGTTGACGGCTGTGGCGTCGGGGTTGGCAATCACCTGAGAGGCATATGTGGCCCATTGTTGCGACATATTCGGGTCGGCACCATCGACAATGATTTGCAGTCCGCCTTTAGTATGGAAGTCTTGTGCAAAGACGATAGCTATGTCGGCCTTCTGGCTGCGTATCATCTGTTTTGCCTCGCTGGGAGTGGCGGCGGTGGCAACGATGTCGAAATATTCTGATGCTGCGAGACGGTCGACGGCCTGTTGTGCCTGATGGTCGATCGTCGACGTGACTATCACCACTCTCACGTCTTTCACGTCGGTGGTGATGGCAAATCCGAAGATGAGCATCATCACTATTGGCATGCCAAAGAGAATGAGCATCGTGCGGCGGTCGCGCAGGATGTGGCGGGCTTCTTTTTGTACAAACGAGAGAAACTGTTTCATCGTTCAGCTGTCGGTTCGTGTAGACTGTCGTGCCAGGTAGGTGAACACGCTGTCCATGTCGGGTTTATCAAATTTTTGTTTCAGTTCGTCGGGGGTACCTATGGCGCGTATCTTTCCGTCGACCATTATCGAGATGCGGTCGCAGTATTCTGCCTCGTCCATGTAGTGTGTGGTGACGAAGACGGTCGTTCCTCGTTCTGCGGCGTCGTAGATGAGTTGCCAGAACTGTCGTCGTGTGGCGGGATCCACTCCTCCTGTGGGTTCGTCGAGGAAGACGATGGCCGGATTGTGGAAGATGCTCACGGTGAAGGCCAGTTTTTGTTTCCACCCCAGTGGCAGGCTGCCGACGAGGTCGTTGCGGTGATCGTAGAAATCCAGTCGCCGCAGACTTTCTTCTGTCTTTCGTCGGATGTCGTCGGTGCTCATGCCGTAGATACCTCCGAAGAGTCGCAGGTTCTCTGCCACGGTGAGGTCGCCGTAGAGGGAGAAGCGCTGACTCATGTATCCTATGCGGCGTTTTATCTGTTCGTGTTCGGTGCGAATGTCGTAGCCTGCCACCCGTCCTGTACCGCTTGTGGGCTGGTTGAGGCCTGTGAGCATGTGCATGGCGGTCGACTTGCCTGCGCCGTTGGCACCGAGGAATCCGAATATCTCGCCGCGGCGGACGCTGAACGAGATGTCGTCGACGGCATGGAACGAGCCGAATGCCTTCACAAGATGTTCCACCTCTATCACGTTTTCGGTGCCCTTCTCGTCGTTGTCGTCGTGCTCTATCCCCGGCGGACAGAATATGTCGGCATAGTCGTGTAGAATCTTCTCTGGTGTCCCTATTCCTCTGAGCACTCCTTTGTCGAGGAATGCCACTCGGTCACATCGGCGCACCTCGTCGAGATATGGCGTGGCTGCGACGATGGTGATGCCCTTTTCGCGAAGCGTGCCGAGCATATCCCACAGCTCTTTGCGGCTGACGGGGTCCACTCCCGTTGTCGGTTCGTCGAGGAAGAGCACGCTTGGCGAGTGTACGAGTGCGCACGAGAGTGCGAGTTTCTGCTTCATTCCTCCCGAGAGAGCCCCTGCTCTTCTGTTCTCGAAACGCTCTATCTGTGAGTAGATGGCGCGGATGTTGTCGTAGCCGGCACTGACGGTGGTGCCGAAGAGGGAGGCGAAGAATTCCAGGTTTTCCCTCACGGTGAGGTCTTCGTAGAGCGAGAAGCGTCCAGGCATATACCCCACTCGGCATCTCACGTCGCGCATCTGGCTCTTCGTGCTGAACCCGTCGACGGTGGCCTCGCCGGCATCGGGGAGCAGCAGCGAGCAAAGGATGCGGAACATGGTTGTCTTGCCCGACCCGTCGGGACCGATGAGTCCGAACACCTCGCCGTGCTCAACAGCGAAGGAGACATCGCTAAGTGCTGTCACCTCACCGTACTTCTTCGATATATGTCTGACTTCGATGGCCTGCATTTTAAAATCTTACCTGTCCGTACATCCCTATCTTTGCCTCGCCGTTGTTTTCGAAGGCTATCTTCACGGCATACACCTGATCGGCACGCTCGTCGTCGGTGAGTATCGTCTTCGGGGTGAACTCTGAGCGGCTTGATATCCACGTCACCTTTCCGTCGAACTCTTTCCGCTGTCCGCCTCCGAAGTCGGCAAGCACCTTTACGTGTTGCCCCACCTTCAGCTGTTGCAGCTGCGAGGAAGTGATGTAGGCACGGATGAACATGTTGTGTGTGTCGGCAATCTTCAACAGCGGTTTGCCTGCGGCGACAAACTCGCCACGCTCAACATATTTCTCGAGCACCGTCCCCGCTGTCGGTACCGTGATATGACACTTGCGCAGTTGGTCGCGGAGAAGGTTTTTCTCGGCTTCCACGGCTGTCGACTGCGAGCTGATGGTCGACAGCTGAGTGTTCAATGCCGAAATCTGCGCGTCGAGTTGTCGTTGCAGCACGCTCACTTGGTTTTTTGCATCGTCGAGCATTTTCGATGGTGCAGCGCCGTCGGCCACGAGTTCTTTGTAGCGTTGCTGCTCCTGCTGCGCCTTTTGCAGTTGCTGTCGCGTGGCGGCCACCTGCTTCTGCATGTCGGGGCGCTGACTGTTGTAGACGGCCTTCGTGGCATCGAGCTGCCGCAGTCGGAGCTGCAGCTGTGTGGTGTCGATGAGGCCAACCTCTGTGCCGGCGGCAATCTCGTCGCCCTCTGAAGGGGTGAACTCTACGAGCATGCCCGTCTGCTCGGCCGACACGATGGTCTCGGTGGCTTCAAACGTGCCCGTGGCGTCGTAGTCCTTCTGCTTGTCTTTGCATCCTGCGAGCGCAAGGGAAAGCGCTGCAGTTGCAACGATGAATAGTCTTCTTCTTTCCATATATATTACGTTTTTCCTTTTATTAATGACACTTATGGTAAGCTGTTTTGCTTTTTGCGGCATTCGGGTCAATCTGTTAATTTGTTAACTTGTTAATTTGTAACCCCGTACAGGGCCCATGTACTGTGAGTACAAGAGTCATGTACTGTGAGTACAAGGTTCATGTACTTGGAGTACAAAGCCCATGTACTGTCACCGTCCGGTCACGCCGTCGGTGATTTTCATGTCGTACACCTGCTTCATTTTCTCTATCTTGTGTGCCATGAGCTGCATCCTGGCGGCGTTTTCATTGTTTATCTCGCGCACCAGGTCGCCCACGTCGATTATTCCGTGGGCCAGTTTCGATTCGGCAGCCTTGCGCACCTTTTCGCGCAGAGAGATTATCTCCTCGTCGTCGGCGAGCAGGGTGTCGTAGCGGGAGATATTGTCCTGTTGCTGTAGCCGTTCGAGGCGGTTGTTGAAGAGGAACGTGCTGCGCTCCACGTCGAGGGCATCCCGTTCTATCGACAGGCGGGCCTTGTCGCCCTTGTGGGTGTAGAGGGCTCCGATGTTCCACGTCATCCTCACGCCCACCATGCCGTTGAGCGACCAGCGATGCGACATCATGTCTTCAAACATGTTATATCCCGGGTATCCATAGAACCCGCTTGCGAAGACGCTCAGCCGTGGCATCAGCTGCGACGAGAGCATGTGCTGGCGTGCCTCGGTGAGCCGTATGCGTTCGTCGATGAGTCGCAGCTCGGGCCGTGTGCCGCTCTGAAGGGTTGTCTCGTCGGCCGGCATGGTCACGCTGACACTGTCCATCCCGCAGAACGCAGCCAGCAGTCGGGCGAGGGTGGAGCGCTGGGCGGTGAGATCGGTGAGACGTTGCGATGTGGATATGCGTTCGGCGCGCACGGTGTTGTAGTCGCTCTCAGAGGCGGTGCCGCGCTTATACATCGACGCCAGCTTTTTCTCGTTGGTAAGCAGGAGCGCCTGCATGTCGCGGCTGAGGGCGATGCGGTTGTCGATGAGAAGGAGCGAGAAATACATCTCGTTCACGCGTTTGCGCAGCGTGTATAGGCTCACGTCGTTCTGCGCAGCGCTTACTGCTGCCTGTTGGCGGGCTATCTCCTTCTGGCTACGTATTGCTCCACCGTCATAGACGGTCTGAGCAATGTCGATTCCCACGCGATACTGGTCGCGGCGCAAGCCTTTCATGTCGAGTCCCATCTGCGAGAGCATGCCGGCCATCTCGTCGGGCCACGACGCCACGTCGCTCTGGTAGGTGGCCTGTGCCGACGCCGTTATCTGCGGGAGCCAGCCTTTCTGAAGATTCTCTACGCTCACGTCGGCAGTCTTGCCAATGAGGTCATACTGACGAATAAGGGGATAGTTCTGCTCGGCAGCACGCTGACACTCGTCGATGGTCTGCGAAAACAGGGGCAGACAGACCGCAAGCGAAAGCGACAGGATAGCTGTTTTCTTCATAACGATTTCTATTTTCTTTGTTTCTCAGATGCAAAATTACTCACAACGAAGCGATTTCCTGTTATCTATAAAAGGAAATAAATGTTCTTTTTGTACAAAAAATATATAAAAACAGCTGAAACAGGTGGAAAATCATTATCTTTGCGTCAAAAAGCATAGAATTATGGCAGAGTTGAAAGAGTTTACCCTCCTGCAGCTGAAAGAACTCCTTGAGAGTGGCGACGGGGGAATGGCCAGCAGCTACATATCTGAAAACCTGGGCATCGCACGCAATGCTCAGGCGCGGATTGTGAAAGCACAATTTTCCGGCGAACCGGTTCTGATGCCCGAGATGAGAATCCTCATATTGAAGCGCGGGTGGGCCAATCCGGTGATAAACCTCACCCAACAACACTTCCGTGCCGGCACGCTTGCCTTCCTCGGTGAGCAGGGAATAGTGCAGCTTGGCGACGTGGGCGACGACGTCGAGGCAATAGGTCTGTCGATGACGAGCGAACTCTTTTCGCTGGCGATAGGCAACGATATCCCGAAAGCTTTCAACGGTCATCTGCGCGACTTCAACTTCGTGCTCGAGCCAGACGAATTAGATTTTCTCGACAGCATCCACCGTCTCATCTATGAAAGCATGCACGAGCGGCGTGGATCGTCGCGGGTCACGCTCCGCCTGATAAGTGCTTTCCTCTGGGCGGTGGACCACATGTGGAGCCTGCGCGAGCGGGAGAGCCAGCGGTCGCAGTCGAGAGAGCAGAGGCTGTTCAGCGAGTTTGTAAGAATGGTGGGTGAGTATGCTCCGCGCGAACACAACATCGGGTTCTATGCCGAGCGCCTGTTTCTCTCCCCTCGCTACATGAGCATGCTCGTCAAGAAGGTGAGCGGACGCGCGGCGAAGGAGTGGATAGACGACGCTATAGTGACGAAAACGAAGATTGAACTGCGTCATACCGAAAAGCAAGTCAATCTGATTGCCCACGAGATGGGATTTCCGAATACGGCCTTCTTCTGTAAGTATTTCAAGCGTCTCACCGGCCAGACGCCGCTCGCCTACCGCTCAAGGAAGGAGTGATGGCGCGGGCACCCCGGTTCACAGCAGGTTGATTGCGATGACGGCGCATGCCTCGGCATCGGCGAGGGCGTGGTGATGGTTGCGCAGGTCGTAGCCGAGGGCGGCGCTGACGGTGTGGAGCTGATGGTTGGCGAGGCCGGGCATCTGTCGCCGCGCGGCACGCAAGGTGTCGTAGAAGCGATAGCCGGGGTAGTCCATCTGGTAGGTACGGAACACTGCCCGAAGGCATCCCTCGTCGAAACGACTGTTGTGTGCCACGAGAGGCAGCCCCTCGATGAGTGGCTCCACATGTTGCCATACAAATGGAAAAACCTGCGCATCGTCGGTGTCGCGGCTGGTAAGCCCATGCACACGTGTGTTCCAATAGTTGTAGTAGTTGGGCTCGGGCTGGATGAGAGAATAGAAACGGTCGGCTATCTCGCCGTTTCTGACAACGACGATGCCCACACTGCAAACGGAGGATGGGTATCCATTGGCGGTCTCGAAGTCGATGGCGGCAAAACTACGAAGCATTTTTTATTTAAAAAACAAGGAAACAGCCGATATTATTGTGCGCAATAGAGGAAAAAGTTGTAATTTTGCGACACGTAAAGAACAGACAGATATGGAAAGAAAGACAATCGACGACGTGCAGGACGAGATAGTGGAGGAGTTCTTGGAACTTGACGACTGGATGGACCGTTACCAGCTTCTCATCGACATGGCCAACGACCTTGAGCCGATGGACGATAGTCTGAAGACTGAACAGAACTTGATCGACGGGTGTCAGAGCCGCGTGTGGATCAACGCAGAATATGCCGACGGCCTGCTCACGTTCACCGCCGAGAGCGACGCACTGATTGTGAAGGGCATCATTGCACTGCTCCTGCGCGTGTTCAGCGGACAGACACCACGCGATATACTCGACTGCCGTCTCACATTCATCGACCGCATAGGCCTCAGCGACCACCTCTCGCCGACACGGGCAAACGGACTGCTGGCAATGGTGAAACGCATAAAAGCCTACGCCTTGGCATTCGATGAAGAGTGACTGAGATGCCGACCGACAGCAGTACAAAGCCCATGTACCCAAAGTACAAGAGCCGTGTACTCGGAGTACAAAGCCTTTGTACTCGCAGTACAAAAGCCATGTACTGAAGCCTGTACTCTTTTTAGGCAGCAACAAAGAGTCATATAGCCACGAATACATCAACTATAACAGACATACAGATATGAGGAAAGCGCTTGTTTTTATTATCTCCCTGACGGCCTGCATGTTGTCGTATGGGCAGCAGCCGCGCGAGAAAACCACCTTCCAGACAGGAGCGCAGTGGAAGCCGGTGACCGACGTGAGGGCCGACGCCGTGATGTGCTACGGCACCAACGACCGACGCCGTATGACCTTCGAGGAGCGCGTGGCGTCGTGGAGAGAGCGGGGCTACGTCACTCATTTCATGACCGGAATAGCCTGGGGCGACTATCAGGACTATTTCACCGGGCGGTGGGACGGCCAGTGGCACCTCGACGAAGGGCAGAAGACCATGCGCGGCGATACGATATGGCACGGACGAATGGTGCCATATATAGTGCCGACGGAGAACTACATGAAATACTTCAAGGAGCGACACATAAAGCGCGTCGTCGATGCAGGAATAGATGCCATCTTCCTCGAAGAACCCGAGTTCTGGGCACGCAGCGGATACTCCGAGGCGTTCAAGCGCGAGTGGCAGGACTACTACGGATTCCCGTGGCGGCCACAGCATGAGTCGGCCGAGAACACCTACCTGTCTAACAAACTGAAATACCACCTCTACTATCGCGCTCTCGGCGATGCCTTCACCTATGCCAAGGACTACGGCCGGCAGCGAGACATGAACGTGAGATGCTATGTCCCCACACACTCGCTGCTCAACTATGCCCAGTGGGCCATCGTGAGCCCCGAGGCGTCGCTGGCAAGCATGGACTGCGTAGACGGATATATCGCACAGGTGTGGACAGGAACATCGCGCGAACCCAACTTCTACCAAGGCCGTCAGCGCGAACGGGTGTTTGAGACAGCACTGCTCGAATACGGATGCATGGAGTCGATGACACGTCCCACAGGGAGGAAGATGTTCTTCCTGACCGACCCGATAGAAGACCGTGCAAAAGACTGGGACGACTACAAGCGCAACTATCAGGCCACGTTCGCCGCACAACTGATGTACCCCAGTGTGAGCGACTACGAGATAATGCCGTGGCCCGACCGCATCTATGAAGGACTCTACCGAGTGAGCAAAGACAGCGAGGAGAGAGCCCACATACCGCAGTTCTATTCCACGCAGATGCAGGTGATGACCGGCACGCTGGGCTTCATGCCCTCGTGCGACGCCACCGTGAGCGGGTCGCAAGGGGTGGCAGTGCTGATGGCCAACTCTCTGATGTTCCAGCGATCGCCACGGAAGGTGGAGGGATACGACGATCCGCAGCTTTCCAATTTCTACGGCGAGGCCCTGCCGCTCGTGAAGCGCGGCGTGCCGGTGTCGATAGTCCATCTTGAAAACGTGGCCTATCCCGACACATGGAAAGGAGTGAAAGTACTGCTGATGTCGTATTCGAACATGAAACCCCTCGACCCCGAGGCCCATAAGCACATCGCAGCGTGGGTGAAGGCCGGCGGGCGGCTCATATATAGCGGACGCGACGACGACGCCTTCCAGCGAGTGCAGGAGTGGTGGAACAAGGATGGCAACAGCTACGGCGCACCATCGGAACATCTGTTCCAGCTGATGGGCATGCCCGAGAAAGCAGCCGAGGGTGAGTATAAGTACGGAAAAGGCAAAGTGTACGTAATCAGGAAAGACCCGAAGGAATATGCGTTGAAAGCAGGTGGCGACGCCGAACTGATGGACATCGTCAGGAAAGCCTACGGGCGGCTGGAAGAAAAAAACTCGTTCCTCCTGCAACGCGGGCCTTATGTCATCGCGGCAGTGGTCGACGAGAGCGAGGCAGGCGATGCTCCCCTGCAGCTCAAAGGCGACTACATCGACCTGTTCTCCCACGAACTCAGCTACACCTCCGCCCCTGTCGTCGAGCCAGGCACGCAGGCCTATCTCTACGACCTCAGGAAGGTATCAGACAGACGACGTCCTCACATCATCGCCTCGGCATCGCGCATCTACGACGAAGAGCACCCTTCGGCCAACGAATACCGATTCATGGCCAAAGGTCCGAAGAACACCAAGAACATTGTATGCATTCTCCTGCCGCGGAAGAGCAAGGGCGACATCGAAGTGGGATGCACCTCCAGTAACGGCTCGGGCAATCTGTCGTGGGAGATGAAATCGCTCAACGTCTCCTCAAAGACGGGCGAGATAATGCGCCTCCTGTGGATATCAACCGACAATGACCCCGACGGAGTTCACTTCACTGTGAGGATGTAAAAAGAAAAAAATAACAGGAAAAGCCATGCGTAAGCTCCGGACGATAGAAATGAAGCGTCTCAGCATCAGCGAATATCGCGATGCCGAGAAGCAGCCGCTCGTTGTTGTGCTCGACAATGTGCGTTCGCTCTACAACGTTGGCAGCGTGTTCCGCACCGCCGACGCCTTCCGTCTGGAGCGGCTGTGCCTTTGCGGTATCACCGCCACTCCGCCCCACAACGAGATCCACAAAACCGCCCTCGGTGCGGAGGACAGCGTCGACTGGCAATATTTCCCTACCGCCCTCGAGGCCGTAGAATCCCTCCGCGACGAGGGATATACCGTCTTAGCCATCGAACAGGCAGAGGGAAGCCTGAAGCTGGGCGAACTGCCGCCAGACGTGCAAGAGCAGATCGGCCGCGGAAAGGTGGCCGTAGTGCTCGGCAACGAAGTGAAGGGAGTGGGGCAGGACGTCGTAGATGCATGCGACGGATGCATAGAGATAAGGCAGTATGGCACGAAACACTCCATGAACGTCAGCGTCACAGCCGGTATCGTCATTTGGGAGATAAACAGGATAATAAAGGAAATGCCTCGCATGGTGTAACAGAAACGCCTCCCATAAGCAAAATAAAAGCCACGAACATGAGTTTTCCTCGTGTTCGTGGCTTAACTTTTAACCTTTACCTTTTACCTTTTAACCTTCTACATGTACTCAGCGAAGTCGGTGAGTCGCATGTCGCCTTTCCTCAGATACGTGTCGTGGAAGGCCAGTGCGGCGCGCATGTGCTGAGGCTCATGTCCCATTGGCGCGATGTGCTTCAGGTAGTCCCAGAGCAGCTGTTTGTAGTCGGGGTGGGCGCAATGCTCAATCACCTCCACGGCCCTGCGGTATGGTCCTTTTCCCCGGAGGTCGGCGATGCCTTGCTCCGTGGCGATGATATCCACGTCGTGCTCAGTGGAGTCTACGTGGCAGCACATGGGCACGATGGCCGATATCTTTCCGCCCTTGGCTGTCGACGGGGTGGTGAAGATAGAGATATATCCGTTGCGCTCGTAGTCGCACGAGCCGCCGATGCCGTTCATCAGTGCCGAGCCGCACACGTGGCTCGAGTTCTCGTTGCCGTAGAGGTCGCACTCCAGCGGCGTGTTGATGGCTATCACGCCCAGTCGGCGTATCACCTCGGGCGAGTTGGCTATCTCGCTCTGGCGGATGGTGAGGTGCTTCGAGAAGTAGTCCATATTGTCGTAGACGCGATGCAGAGCCTCATTTGTCACTGTCATCGCCGTGGCCGAGGCATACATTATCCTTCCCTCGAGCATATAGTCGATGGCTGCATCCTGCACCACCTCGCTGTATACGTTGAAATTTGGTATCCGGTTGCTTGTCCCCAGTGCCTTCAGCACGGCGTTTCCTGTTGCTCCCACGCCGCTCTGCACGGGCAGGAACTGACGTGGTATGCGTCCGCACTTCATGTCGTTGGCCAGCAGGTCGGCAACGTTATGACCGATGCTCATTATCTCATCGTCGGGCTCGCGGAACGCACGGGCCTCCTCGGGAATGTTGCTCTCTATCACGCCCACGATCTTCCGCGGGTCGATGCTCACGTAGTCGTTGCCTATGCGGTCGTAGGGAGAATGAATGTCCATCACCTCGCGGTCTTCCCATACCTCGCTCGGCTCCCATGTGTCGTGAAGGTAGCGAGAGTTGGGATTGTGGAAACGGTTGTGCTCCAGTATGATGCGCTTTGCCAGGCGGACGATGGTGGAAACGATTCCTCCTGCCGAAGTGAGGTATGCGCGGCACACGCCGTCCACTTCCTCATAGTCGCTCACCTCTACCACTGCCCAGTCCACCTCGCCGTAGAACCCGCGGCGCAGCCGCTCCGCCATGTGGCCAAGGTGCATGTCCTCGTAGTCCACCTCGCCGAGGTTGGTATGGTCGCGGAAGTCCTTGTTCGTAGAGAATGGCGCGCGGAACTTCAGCGCATGAGCCGCCGCCATGTCGCCCTCCACGCTCTGGCACGACGAGGCACCCGTCAGAACGCCCACCTGGAAGGGAATGCCTTGCTCATGCAGACGGACGGCACGCTTCGAGAGCTCGCGGAAAATAGCCTTCGGATTAGCATTAGGAGTGAATCCCGAGAGCGCCATCATGTCGCCGTCGTGGATCATCTCGGCAGCCTCAGCTGCGGTAAGAATAGTGTATGACATCGGTTTGGTTTGTAGATTTGCGCTGCGAAGTTAGTGCAATTTCAGCGCATTACAAAATAAAACACACTTTTTTAACTTTTTTGCACGTACGATAGCAGGAAAAAGAACTGCAAAAGAAGAAAGACATCACGTGCAACACAACGTTTCACCATTCCCATTCTCCGTCTGCCATTCTGCTAGCTGGCAGCAGTACAAAAACCTTGTACTCCAAGTACATGCATCTTATACTCACAGTACAAGGGCTTTGTACTTGCAGTACAAAAGCCATGTACTCTCCCAGGTATACTATTATGAAATATTATCTCGATTAATTCAACGTCATTTATCATTTCTCCATAGTCATTTGCATACCGTCAATTATGTACTGAAGTTTCGCAAGTTCAACTTCTTAACTCTATCAACTTGCGATACTTGTTGAGCGCGGCGGTACCCACCGATCGCAGGGAAGGTAATAACAGACTGCAAATGTCTGATAACTCACATTTTTTCGCCAAAGGCTCAACAGTACGTTCCTCCAAAAGGCAGAGCACTTCCGAAGCTTAATCTTGTAATACGAAAAAATGTAGCTCCGCAGGTTGTAAATAATAATGGTTTTTCTTTGCGATGTCTTCGTTTTTCACTAATTTAGCGGATTGGAAATATTAACCAAAGAAAAGCTATGTCAAAAGGAAAGAAAGGCGGAAAACGTATCACTCGCCGCCAAATGACCGAAATCATCGAACAATTCTTCAGTTCTCAACCAGGTAAGCGATTCTCGCTGAAAGAAATATTCCGGCAGCTGCGCCTTGAGACCCACCCCATGAAGATGCTCGCCATGGATGTGATGGACGAGATGGCATGGGACGACTTCCTTCAGAAGAAGGGCGACTCGGCATATCAGCTGAACACTCAGGGACAGGTGCAGGTGGGAACCTTCGTGCGCAAGCAGAACGGCAAGAACTCGTTCATCCCCGAAGGCAGCGACAAGCCCATCTTCGTCAGTGAGCGCAACTCGTTGTCGGCACTCACGGGCGACAAGGTCAGAGTGGCGTTCATGGCACGACGTCAGCGACACATCAGAGAGGCACAGGTTATTGAAATCATCAAGCGGGCGAAGGACACCATCGTGGGAACGATAAAAATAGACCGCGACGTGGCGTTCCTCATACCTCTCGAGAATACATTCACAAGCGATATCCTCCTCGCCAAGAGACGGCTGAAGGGCGGAAAAGACGGACAGAAGGCTGTGGTGAAGATTACGCAATGGCCCGACGAGACAAACAAGACCGTCAGGGGAGAGGTCGTCGACGTGCTCGGCGACACTGGCGACAACAACACCGAGATGCACGCCATCCTCGCACAGTACGGACTGCCGTATAAGTATCCGAAGGCCGTGGAGGAGGCTGCGAAGAAGATAACGGGCGAAATAACCGCCGACGACGAGAAAGAGCGCGAGGACTTCCGCGACACGTGGACGTGCACCATCGACCCGCACGACGCAAAGGACTTCGACGATGCCCTGTCGCTAAAGAAACTCGACAACGGACTCTGGGAGGTGGGAGTGCACATCGCCGACGTGTCGCACTACGTCACTGAAGGCTCCATCATCGACAAGGAAGCACAGAAGAGAGCCACCAGCGTATATCTCGTCGACCGCACAATCCCAATGCTCCCCGAGCATCTCTGCAACTTCGTGTGCTCACTCCGGCCCGACGAAGACAAACTCTGCTATAGCGTGGTGTTCAACCTCGACGACGAGGCACGCGTGAAGAAATACCGCATCGTGCACACCATCATACGCTCCAACCGCCGCTATGCCTACGAGGAAGTACAGCAACTGCTCGAAGACAACGGCGTGGTCGACGGTACAGGACAGCCCGCACCGCCACCGACAAAGAAGAATCCATACAAAGGCGAATATGCCACAGAGCTCATCACCCTCGACCGGCTGGCAAAGAAACTGCGCGACGCAAGGTTCAAAAACGGATCGGTGAAATTCGACTCCGAGGAGCTCCACTTTGATGTCGACGAGAAAGGCAAGCCCACACGATGCTACTACAAACGGTCGAAAGACGCCAACAAGCTCATCGAGGAGTTCATGCTGCTGGCCAACCGCACTGTGGCCGAGAGCATCGGACGCGTGAAGAAAGGACAGAAAGCGAAGACCCTGCCGTATCGCGTCCACGACAATCCCGACCCACAGAAGCTCGAGACACTGAAAGAGTTCATTGCAAAGTTCGGCTACCGCGTGAAGACCGAGGGCTCAAGGACCGCCATAGCACGATCGCTGAACACGCTTATGGACGAGTGCGAAGGCCGCGGCGAAGAGAAAGCAATCCAGAAAGTGGCACTCAGGGCAATGATGAAAGCAAAATATTCGGTGCACAACATCGGACACTTCGGACTGGCGTTCGACTACTACACACACTTCACCTCACCCATCCGCCGCTACCCTGACACAATGGTCCACCGACTGATGACCCGCTACGAACAGGGCGGACGCAGCGCCAACGAGCGATACTACGAAGAGCTCTGCGAACACAGTTCGGACATGGAGCAGATAGCACAGAACGCCGAGCGCGACTCAATAAAATACAAGATGGTGGAGTTTATGGGTGAACACGTTGGTGAGGAGTTCGACGCTCACATCAGCGGCATCCAGAGCTATGGCATCTACTGCGAGATCGACGAGAACCACTGCGAAGGACTCGTGTCGATGCGCGACCTCGACGACGACTTCTACGACTTCGATGAAAAGAACTTCTGCCTCGTCGGACGCCGACGTCACCACAAATATCAACTCGGCGACGCAATACGCATAAGGGTAGCACAGGCCAATCTCGAACGCAAGCAGCTCAATTTCGAAATAGTATAAATGCGCATACGATTCACACCGAAAGAAGAACTCTGGAACTCATGGTCGCACGCTGCAGGCATCGTGCTCGGAGTGGTCGTGGGCGTGATCTTCATGGTGTGGTGTGTGCGCTCGGGCAACGGATGGGCCACGGCAGGAGTGATACTCTATCTCTTCGGAATGCTATGCTCGTACATCGCTTCCACCGTCTACCATGCCATCAAAGCGCCGTCGATGCTCAAGGAGCGGTTGCGCAACTGGGACCACGCTGCCATCTATTGGCACATCGCAGGCTCCTACTCGCCAATTACGCTCGTGGCACTGCGAGGTGAGGGATACTGGGGGTGGCTGCTATTCGTCTTTGTATGGACAGCAGCAATTATAGGAACCGTGATGAGCTTTGCCCGACTGAAAGAGCACAGCTATCTGGAGACCGCCTGCTTCGTACTGATGGGCCTCAGTGTACTCATTGCCTTCAAACCGCTCATCCACTGCGTGAGCCCTGCGGCAGTAAGGTGGATAGTGGCCGAGGGTGTGTGCTACATCACAGGAGCTGTGTTCTACAGTCTCCGACGACGGCCATACATGCACACCGTCTTCCATTTTTTCGTTCTCCTGGGAAGCATCTGCCACATCATCGCCGTGTGGGACATACTAATCGACTACTTGTGAAAATGTAAAGTGTAAAATGGAACTGCTTGCTGATTCACGCAGCGAATAAAATGTAAATTGTATAACCGTGAAACGACTTGAATCTCTTGATGCCCTGCGAGGGCTCGATCTGTTTTTCCTCGTGGTGATGGAAACAATGATGTGGCATCTGAAGGGTGCCATCAACGCACCGTGGTTCGACTCCATAATGCCCTATTTCAACCATGTAGAGTGGCAGGGCTTCTCGCCGTGGGACCTCATCATGCCACTGTTCATGTTCATGTCGGGAGTGACCATTCCCTATTCCATGCAGAAATATCGCGACGGAGCACCTCGCCGCGACTTCTTCCGCCGACTGGCAAAGCGCATCCTGCTGCTCTGGATATTCGGCATGATGGTGCAGGGCAACCTTCTTGCCCTCGACCCGCAGCACATCTATCTGTTCACTAACACGCTGCAGGCCATCGCCGTGGGATACCTCTTCGCCGCACTCATCTTCCTCTTCTGCTCGTGGCGAGCCCAGATCGGCATCGCCATCGCACTGCTGCTCGCCTTTTGGGCAGCGATGGAGTTCATCGCCATCGGTGGCTATGGCGGGGGCGACTATACCCCGCAGGGCAATCTGGCAGAATACATCGACCGCGTGGTGATGGGACGATTCCGCGACCAGGCAGAAGTGGTCGACGGGCAAGTGGTGTTCCGCGAAGGATATACCTACACATGGCTGCTGAGCAGTCTTAACTTTGTGGTGACGGTGCTCTCGGGAGTCTTCGCAGGCGAGATACTGCGCAGCAAGCAGTCGCAGCGATGGAAGCTGTGGATGCTCTTCGGAATAGGTGCCGCATGTGTCGTCGTGGGATGGACAATGAACGCAGTGCATCCGGTGATAAAACACATTTGGACCTCGTCGATGACCCTTGTCAGCAGCGGCTATTGCTTCCTGCTAATGTGGCTGTTCTATTATTGGATCGACTGCCGCGGCCACAACCGCCATCTCACTTTCCTGAAGGTCTACGGCATGAACAGCATCACGGCTTATGTAGTGAGCCATGTCATCAATTTCTCGAGCGTCAGCACGTCGTTGCTGCGAGGACTCGAGCAGTACACAGGAGCTTACTATTCCTCCATCATCGCCCTCGCTAATTGTGCAATACTCTTCGTTATATTATATATAATGTATCGCAAGAAAATCTTCCTCAGGGTGTAGGATGATAAAAAAGGGAGGGGCAAGTAGAATAAAAGGTGAACATGTGCAAGTGCATGTTCACCTTTTTTGTTGATATAACCCTCCGGAATTTCTCTGGCCGGTATGTTTCTTGCTTGCTGTTCCTACTTCTTGAACAGTCCTGCTACGAATAGGATTGCTGCTGCGCCAATGGCTGCTGTGCAGATCTGTCCGACGATACCTCCCCAGCTGACGTTGAACAGAGAGAGGATCCACGCACCAACAAAGCCACCGATGATACCGAGGATTGCGTTCCAAAGGAAGCCGAAGCCTCCGCCTTTCATGATAACTCCTGCAAGCCAGCCGGCAACACAACCGATCAGGATTGCTACAATAATTGATTCTAGCATAGTTTTAAAAATTTAAAAGTTAAACAAAGTATTGATAGTTGATGAATTGACAAGGGTTTTAGTTATAGGTTATAGGATATAGGTTTTAGGTGTTATTACCATCGCTCCACACTCCTCATTCCTCACTCCACACTAACTGCCCCCCGTGGGGGGCTACAGGGGGCTCTCACTCCTCACTTCTTTATCATCCCTGCCATCCAGAGAATGACGATGGCACCCACTGTGGCGGTGCCTATCTGTCCGAGCAGTCCGCCCCAGCTGATATCGAGCAGGGTGAAGAGCCAGTTGCCCACCAGTCCGCCGATAACTCCAAGGATAACATTCCACAAGCAGCCGAGGCCGCCACCTTTCATAATTTTACCTGCAACATAACCGGCAATGAGTCCGATCAATATCGCTGCTAAACATCCTTCCATATTATTAAAGATTTATTGCCAAGCCTCACCCCCGGCCCCTCTCCGACGGGAGAGGGGAGTGGTATGACTTTTCTGGCGGGATTATTCTTGTTTATTTATTTATTTATACTCTATTTGCCAAGCCTCACACTCAGTCCCTCTCGAGAGGGGAGTGGTATGACGTTTCTGGCGTGATTATTTCTTGTTTATTTAAACTCTATTTGCCAAGCCTCACCCCCCGCCCCTCTCCGACGGGAGAGGGGAGTGGTATGACTTTTCTGGCGGGATTATTCTTGTTTATTTATACTCTATTTGCCAAGCCT
>JAFUVV010000014.1 GCA_017477435.1 Prevotella sp. | reverse complement strand
TTTCCTTGATTCATGATTTCTGCCTCTTGCAATATGATTTGCAAAAGTACAAAATCAAATCTCGAAAAAACAATATTCGCGTAACTCATTGAAAATAATTAATTTAAATCATGTCTAAGAGATTTTCTTTGGACAGTAGTGCTTTGCAAAAATAAATATTATATTTTTTCCTTCAAAAAAAAACAGGAAAAATTTCTTCCTTTCCTGTTAAATGGGCTTAATCATTCTTTGAGGTTGGTGAAATGAAGTCATTTTCGAGTAATCCTTAATGCGTGCGGATTTGAATTTTTACTTTTGCAAGCTTATAGCAAAAATCAATAGTGCCCCAGCTTTAGTGGGACACTATTGATGAGCGACAGCAGAAAACGATAATCTAGACGTCTTGTTGTGCTGAAAATAATTATTTTTTCTTTGGCATGATGTTTATCTTATACTGCAATCGGAGCATGGCGTAGGAGGGAATGCTCTTTGTCCATACGGCGCTGATGCCGTTGCCGGTGGTGTAGTATTTGATGTTATTCAGCTGGTGGAGCATGTCGTAGCCTTCGAGTATGACGGTGAGTCGTTCTTTTATGAACGATCTCGAGAGTCGTCCGTTCCATACCAGGCGATCGGTGTTCATGCTTCCGTCGGTGAGTCCACGTGTGGAGTTCATCTTCAGGTCGGTGGCGAGGTAGATGCTGAGCGGCAGCTTATACTGTGCTGTCACGCCGTAGTTGAAGTCGTAGATGTTGCTGTTCTGGAATGTGGAGAGTCGGCTGGTGCTGTGAGCCCATGTGAATCGTCCGCCTGCGGAGAGCGTGAGGTCGTTCTTCTTGTAAGTGACGGTGGCGCTTTGCGTTTCGCTGAGCACGTTCACGCCATAAACCTGTGCGCTGGTGTTGCCATCGGCGAGTGCCGCTTGCAGTTGGTGATTGAAGTCGAGACCTATGTTTCCGTCGAATTTGAAGAGTCCTTTCTTGTCTATTTGCCTGCCGAATTCGAGTCCCGCCGATGCCGAGTATTTGCCGTTGCTGTTGATGGGCTTGTAGGTGTATGCACCCGTTTCTTTGTCGAAGGTGTAGCTCTGAACAACGGCATTCTCTTCATATGTGTAGCTAAGATTCAGCGATATGCGCTGCTGAATCTTTTGTTTCATGCGTTGGATGTAGAATCTTACATTGTTCGTGGCACCGTTTTTCAGGTCGGGGTTACCCATTCTGATGGCCAATGGGTTGCTGTCATCGACGTATGCCACCATGCTTACAGGGTCGGAGGGCATGATGTTGCGGCTGATGGAGGCGTTGATGAAACCAGTATTTTTTGAGCGATGATAGAAACTGATGTTGGGGTTGAATGCCCAGTAAGAGCGTGTGTTTCTGACATTAATGGCACCTCGGGCGTAGTTGAGAGCCTCATCGGTGTGACGGAAATCAAAGCTCAGGTTGAAAAAGTCGTAATTACCATCCTTGTCCTTCATATAGTTGAGGCCTGTCTGTAGTGCGTTCACCTTTGTCAGCCTGCCCGTATAGACGCTGTTGCCATTGTCGATGGCCGTCATGAGCAGGTCGTCGTCGGGCAGTTCTCCAAGCTGATGGCTGTCGTCGACGCCCCATCCGTCGATGAAGTCGAGGCGGTAGCGTGGATTTTCGTTGCGGTCGTAGGACTGCGAGTATTGGTAGTAGCAGTTCCATGTGAGTCCGTTGAGGAAACGGAAGTTGTAAAGTGCCAGCCCTTGGTAGTTGTAGTAGTGGCGTTTGTTGTTAAGATAGTTGTTGCGGTAGTCGCTTGGCATCGGGCCTTGCAGGTAGTCGAGCTTGTAGTAGGAGAAGTCCTTGCTGTCGTTGTTGCCGTAAGCCATGTTCGTTCCGAATATCAGTTCGTCGCCCCATGGCAGTTTCTTCACGAGCCACGAGTTGCTTGTCATCGACAGCGACTTGTTGCGCGAGTAGCCCTGTGTGTATGTCTTGTTGATGCCTGTATCCATCAGTCCCGGCACTTTTGCGTCGAGTGAGTCGAGCACCTGTACTACGTCGCCGTAGATGGCTGGGTTCTCGCTGAGCATTGCCTGTCGCGAGAGGCTGTTGCTGTTGCCGCGGCCAATGTTGATCTGGGCTTCGCTGTTTATATGCACTTTGTCGTTCCGTTTGAAATAGTTCGACAGTTGCAGGTTGGAGTTGCGTGCAGTCGATAGCGAATTGCTGCGCGAGTAGTTGCTTGTGCCGTTGAGGTAGTTGTCGCCAGCCACGCGGCTCTCGTTGTCATCCTTTTGCCATTTCACCTCGGCCTCGAAGCTGTTGTCGGCCTTTCCGTCGCGGCTCTTCGTGTTTATGTCGAGTCCTGCGTTCTTCACATTCGTTATTCCGTTTGGCTCTTTCGTTGCGTCCCAGTCGCCATCGCTGCCTGGTCGGCGCCTCTCGTTGACGTTGTTCATGTTGCCAAACACCGACACCCGCGTCTTGTCGCCGTATGCCAGGGCGAACATCCTCGTCATGTAGCGTCCCTCGGTGCCTGCGCCCGCTTCGGCATTGGCAATGTATCCGCGGCTGTACTCACGTTTCATCCTCACGTTCATCACAAATTCCTTCTGCTCCGTCTGATGCCCGAGGTATTGGTCCTTGTCGGTGAGTTTGTCGAACACCTGCACGTCCTTCACGGTGTAGTGGGGCAGGTTCTGCAGCATGGCGTTGTTGTTGCCTTTCATGAAATCGTCGCCGTTGAGCGTGAGGCGATCAATCTTTCGCCCGTTCACCGTTATCACTCCGTCGTCGCTGAGCTCCACTCCCGGCATCTGTCGGATGAGTCCGTCGAGCATAGAGCCTTCGGGAACGTTGAAGGCGTCGGCATTGTAGATGATGGTGTCGCCCTTGATGACCATCTGCACCTTCGTGGCAACCACCTCAACCTCGTCGAGCTCCTTGTCGTAGGCATAGCGTTTCTGCATCTCAAGCATAGGCAGATTGAAGTAGGCATTGCGTGCCACATACTTTATCTCGTAGTCGAGATACAGGTCTTCGTACTCCGGAGCTTGGGCGCGGATTATGTATTTCGTTGCCACGGCAGGCACTTTTATCCTGAAGTCGGTGCGGTTCATCTGCGATCCCCAGTCTTTATAGGTCGATGCGGTGATGGTATCCACCACGGTGGAGTCCTCGTTCATCACGGTGATGAACGGTTTTTCCACCGCTGCCTTGGTAAATGAGTCGCACACACTGCCGATGAGATACACCTTGCGCTGCTTCTTTTGCTTTACAGAGTCGGCACGCTCTTGCCCGAACGAGTTAACTGAGCCAAACGCGATGAGAATGGCCAGGAGTATTGATTTCATAGTCTTGCTTTGTTTGATTCGTCTATATGTTATACGTGCAGAGCCTCCCATTTGTGACAAGCGTGTTTAATTATTAATGTTAATTAACGTTTTGTCTCTGTCGGGCGGAATGCTTGGCGGCAGTACAAAGGCTTTGTACTGCGAGTACATGGGCTTTGTACTTCGGGTACATGGCTTTTGTACTGCGAGTACATGGGCCTTGTACTATCGTCGGGGACGTCAGGGTCCTCAGTCGCCCTGAGGCCCTGACCGTCGTGACATGCTCTACTGCTATTCTTTGGCGTTTGCCTTTGCCCAGGCATCGTCGATTTCCTCGATGTCTATTCCGAGCATCTGCATGCTGCGGAAGAGCGCCGGCAGCTGTTCGTCGATGAATTGTGTGCGGCGTTGTTGCTTTATGCGACTCACGGCATCGGGCGATACGAAGTAGCCCAGTCCGCGCTTTATGTATATTATCTCGTCGCGTGCCAGCTGGTCGAACGCTTTTACTGCGGTGTTGACGTTCACCTCGAGCATCACCGCATACTCCCTGACGCTGGGGATGCGTGCCTCCTCGGCATACTCGCCTGCGAGTATCTGGTCGCAGATGCGGTCGGCTATCTGCAGGTATATTGCTTTGTCGGGTGTGAAGTTCATATGTTGAGGAATTTGTTGTTAATGACTTGTGCACGCTTGAACAGCCGGTAGGTGAGCCATGTGAAGAACACTGTGATAAGGCCAGTGATTGTCCACCAGGCATAGAACAAGAAGTTTATAAATGTATCTTTGTCCTTGAAGAATCGTTCCATTAACTCTTCTAATTGCTCATTGTGTGCTTCTAACCATTCACCGATAGCCCATCCGATGTTTACGATGGCAATGATGCCGATGACAGATATGGCGAAGATGGCCACAGAAGTGATCCAGAACTGGCGACGACGGAACAGTATGCCGCCGAGGATATATGTGGCATAAGTCATCAGTGTAGTGAGAATAACGCCGATTTGAATCTTCAACCAGTAAGGCTCACCTCTCCATTCCATGTTATCGAACGGCCACATGCTGAAGAATGTCTTCGATCCTGAGACCACATAATTTGCTCCGAGCAGTTTTGCAAGCAACATCTGCAGAGCGTCGGCACACAGGAATGCCACGCATCCAACTACTATCCACAGCACGATGACGTTGAGAAATCGCGAGATGAATTTCTCAAGATTTGTTGCTGGTAGCGAGAGAAATGCCGTTGCACTCTGCTTGTCTTTCAAAGGAAGGAACATGCGGCTGGCACCGGCAAGAATGATAATCGACAGAATGAAACTGCAGGCGCTTGCCTGAACTGACATCATTGTGTCGTGAACACCCTGCATATAGTCGGAATTGCTGTTGAAATACGTCAGTCCGAGCATGCAAGTGAACACCACAATCATTACGAGGAACAGCCAGAGCGTGTATTTCCAGTTGTTCATGAAATCCCATTTCAGCACGTTTCCAAAACGTTTTATATTAAATTTTTCCATTGTTTGCGAGTTTTATGTTTATGACTTTAGCCTTTTAACCTATAACCTTTTAACCTATAACCTATAACCTTTTAACCTATATCTTTCCCTGCGCCACGGCATTGAAGAGCAGTTCTAGGTTGACGGGTGTCTCGGCAGTTCCCGGCTTGCGTGGTGCTATCACAGCGTTGCCCTGCAGTGTGGGCTCGGCGTAGAGCACGTCGGCCATGTCCTGAGGCTGACGATATTCGAAGGTGTACTTCTCGGTGATCTCGCCGATCGACTTGTCCATGAGCAGCCGGTGGGTGTCGAGGAAGATGATGTGGTCGAGCAGACTCTCCACGTCGTGCACCTGATGGGTGGACAGGATTGCGATCCGCTCGTCGCTCATCTGATTGGCAATTACCTTGCGGAACTGGCTCTTCGACGGGATGTCGAGTCCGTTAGTAGGCTCATCCATAAGCAGATAGCGTGTGTTTGTAGCGAGCGCCACGCTCATGAACGCCTTCTTCTTCTGGCCCATCGACAGGCTGTTGAGGCGGATGTCGCCGGGCAGTTCAAACTCCTCAAGGCACTTGTTGAGAATCTCTTCCGAGAAACGCGGATAGAACGGTGCGATGAGATTCACATAGCTTTTGAGTTTCACCTCGGGCAAACGGAATTCTTCGCTGACGATGAATATCTCTCGCAGCATCTCGGCGTAGCGCTTGCCTGCCTCCATGCCGTCGACGAGCACCTTGCCCTTCTGGGGGCGGAGCAGTCCCGAGATGAGATAGAGCAGGGTAGACTTGCCGGTGCCGTTCTTGCCCAGCAGTCCATAGATGTTGTTGTCGTTCAGCTGGAGGCTGAAGTCGCTGAATACGTTGGTCTTGCTCCCTGCGTAATGGAAGCTGATGTCGTTCACTTGAATCATAGTCCTGTATGTTTTGATTTATATTATTTTGTCATCTATAGTGTAATACTATACTATTACACTGCAAAGGTAAGGCCTTCTGTTGGAACCACCAAATTTTTTTACGATTATTTTCAAAAAAACTTTTCTTTGTATATATACACATTATTTATTATTATGCGCGAGGAGGGGCATGTGTGATAGGGCATATAGAAGGAAAAGGAGAAAGTTCAAAGTTGAAGAGGCAGCTATCTCCGCTGCCAGCGTCAAGCATGGAAGTTCGCAAGGGCGTGGTCAGATGTTGAATTTGCTGATGGGCATGAAGCCCATCCCTACCGAATTGTGGTGTTGGCGCTGGGCTTGCGAAAAGAATAATCGCGGTTGTCCTGCTTTTGAAAAAAGAACTGCTTGATATCACTGTCAAGCTTTGACAGAGTTACTATCTGGCTTTGATAGTGTCGCTGTCTGGCTTTGATAGTGTCGCTATCTGGCTTTGATAGTGTCGCTATCTGGCTTTGATAGTAAAACCTATCAGTGCGAGTGACAGAAAAAGGTCTGCCCTCCAATGAGAGAGCAGACCTTTCTGATCTTTATCCTAAACGGCTTTTGAGCCTTATTTCACTGGTTTGTATGTCGGCACGAGCGACTTCATGCATATCCATCCGAGCAGGTAGGCTACGGCGCAGTAGCAGAAGATGATGAAGTATCCTGCCTCTTTGCCTTGGAATCCCATGAATGCCAGCTGAGTCTTGTCGGCATAGTCGAACAGGTATCCCGCTCCGATGTTGATGAGGAACGACGCCAGTCCGCCGGCCATTCCGTTCATGCCTGTGATGGTGCCCACTGCTCCTTTTGGGAACAGGTCGCTGCCCACCGAGAAGAGGTTTGCCGACCACGACTGATGGGCTGCTGCCATGATGCCGATGAGAATGATGGCAAGCCACACCGAGGTGCGTCCGAGAGGCTGGGCAAGCAGGCCGAAGAGTGGGAACAGAGCAAAGATGAACATTGCTCGCATGCGGTTGTCGTAGGCCGTTCCGCCGCGGCGGTTTATGAATATGGTGGGCAGTTTGCCGCCGTAGATGGAGAGCATGGAGATGGCGTAGAGGGTGAACATGAGCATCTGGGCAGTGAACGTGTCGCTCGTGTAGCCATACACGTCGCTGATGAAGGCAGGAGTCCAGAAGAGCAGGAACCACCACACGCCGTCGGTGAGGAACTTGCCGAGGAGAATGGCCCATGTCTGCTTCAGACGAATGCATTCACCCCACGACAGCTTCCTAGCGTCGGACGCTTCGCTCGTCTCCTCTGCATCCGCCTGACGGATATATGCCCGTTCAGCATCGTTGACGTGAGGATTGTGGTCGACGTCTTTGTATAGGAACATCCAGACTCCCATCCAGATGAATCCCAGCAGCGAGATGATGACAAAAGCCATTTCCCATCCGTTGCCTACGCCGTGGTTCTTAAACCAGCTGGCAAGTGTAGGGATGGTGAGCGGAGCGATGAGTGCTCCCACCGTGGAGCCGGCATTGAAGATGCTGGTGGCGAAGGCGCGGTCGCGTTTCGGGAAATACTCCGCCGTCACTTTGATGGCCGACGGGAAATTGCCCGACTCGCCGACGGCCAGCACCACACGGGCCGACAGGAAGAAATACACGCTCACCATAGATATGGTGGCTGCCAAGTCGCCGGTAGCCGCAACGAGCTCGGCAGTGTCGTGAAGGCCCACGACGTGCTCAGTGGCCCACCCGCACCCGGCATGCATCATTGCACCGACCGACCAGATGCCGATGGCCCACAGATAGCCACGCTTGGTGCCAAGCCAGTCAACTATGCGTCCGGAAAACAGATTGGCTATGGCGTAGACAATGCCAAACGTAGCACTGATGAGACCATAGTCGCTGTTGGACCAATGAAACTCGGGTGAAATGAAGTCTTTCCATGTCAAGGCAAGCAACTGACGGTCCATATAGTTAACCGTAGTGGCCAGGAAAAGCATTCCGCAGATAATCCAGCGGAAATTTGTCATGCGTTTGTTAATAGCATCGTTGTTCATCGTATCTAAAAATGTATTAGTTATGGTTACAGAATGTAAAACTTTTACAAAAATAAGACAAAAAAATAAGTTGGAACAAAAAAAAAGAGTATTTTTGCAATTATTAAACTAAAAAAATCTTGGACCAGCGGAAAGCGGCCCAAATCGTAAAGAATGGAAGAACGAAATATCACTCGGAGAGAATTTCTCAGAGAGCTTGGAGTGGCGGGTGCCGGTGCACTTGTCCTAACCAGTCCGTGGCTGAAAGCCTTTGCCGACGTTGATGCGACGGCAGGAGAAAGACTACGTCTCGGAATGATCGGAACGGGGTCGAGAGGGCAGTTCCTGCTGTCGTTTCTCGCAAAGAACCCGAAGGCAGACATCGTAGCATTTGCCGATATCTACAAACCGTCGCTCGATGCAGCCCTGAAGATTGTGCCCACCGCACAGACCTACGACGACTACCACCGCCTGCTCGACGACAAGAGCATCGACGCAGTGGTCATCGCAACGCCCCTGAACACACACCATCAGATAGCACTCGATGCTTTCGACGCAGGGAAGAACGTGTTCTGCGAGAAGACGATAGGCTACGACATGCAGCAGTGCCTTGATATATACAACCGTCACAAGACCACAGGAAAGATATTCTTCAGCGGGCAGCAACGGCTGTTCGACCCACGCTACATAAAAGCCATGGACCTCATCCACGAAGGAACGTTCGGAGAGATAACCGCCGTACACTCCTTCTGGAACCGCAATGACAGCTGGCGTCGCGACGTACCAAGTCCCGAGCTTGAGAAATTCATCAACTGGAGACTCTACAACGAGTCGTCGAAAGGTCTCATGACCGAACTGGCGTGCCACCAACTGCAAGTGGGCACCTGGGCATTGGGAATGCTCCCCAAGAAGGTGATGGGCCACGGATCGCTGAATTACTGGAAAGATGGTCGCGAAGTGTTCGACAACATCAACATGATCTACGTCTTCGAGGACGGCCGGAAGATGACGTGGGGCTCCGACATCGCAAACCGTTTCTACGGCCTCGAAGAACAGATACTCGGCTCGAAAGGAACAGTGGAACCCGAACGCGGAAAATACTACTTCGAAGACTTCGACCCCGCTCCCGCGTTCCTGCAGATGATCAACGAGTGGGAAAACAAATTGTTTGGCTCCATACCGTTTGCCGGAACATCGTGGGCACCCGAAACTGCCAACGTCAACAACGGCGAGTACCTGCTCGGCAAACGCCCCGAGATCGACGGCTCGTCGCTCCTCACCGAAGCATTCGTAGAGGCTTGCATCACAAAGAAACAGCCAGAGCGCATCGCGGAAGAAGGCTACTATGCAAGCATCCTCTGCCTCTGGGGACACGAGGCCATCATGAGAGGCGAGATGATGGAACTGCCAGAGGAATTCCTTATAGACTACGACGTCTACAACACTAAATCGAAGACAAGCGTATGAAAGACATTATTATAACCCGAAAAAGACAGAAGACCGAACTGCTGGTTCTACTTGCCTGCTTTGTAATGGCCTGTCTGGCAAACCTTTATGCAATACTGACCTATGACGGAAAGCTCTCAGAGCTGTTCACCTCGCTGGGCTACGTGCTCGTCTTCACCGCCGCGCTCTACGTGGCATTCTCCGTCTTGAGGCTCATCGTAGTGGTCATACGCATGCTGATAAGAAAGAAGAAACAAAAATAAAGCATTCATTATGAGTACACGCAGACAATTTCTGAAACAAATGGGGCTGGCCTCGGCGGGCCTGGTGATCCCCAATGTCGGCAAAGTCATGGCGACACCCATGACCAGTAAAGAGCACGAATCTGCCCAGAGCGACAAGGTGAAGATAGCCTACATCGGAATCGGTAACCGTGGCGAGCAGGACATCGACGAATCCAAGAAGACCGGAATGGTTGATGTCGTCGCACTGTGCGATGTCGACCTCGACGGCAAGCAGGCGCAGAAAGTGCTGAATATGTATCCAAACGCCAAGCGCTTCCGCGACTTCCGCGAGATGTTCGAAAACTACGGCGACCACTTCGAGGCCGTCTGTGCCGCCGTTCCCGACCACATGCACTTCCCCGTGGCGATGATGGCACTTCACTATGGCAAGCATATCTATCTGGAAAAGCCGATGTGCCGCACGTTCCACGAGGCCGAGCTCATGATGGCAGCAGCGAAGAAGCGCCCCGACGTGGTCACTCAGGTGGGCAATCAGGGACATTCGGAAGAAAACTATTTCCAGTTCAAGGCATGGCTCGATGCCGGCATCATAAAGGACGTGACGGCAGTGACGGCCCACATGAACAACTGGCGCCGTTGGCATCCCTATGACTACAAGATGCAGCACATGCCCGACGGCGACCCCCTGCCAAAGAATATGGACTGGAACACATGGCTCGGAGCATGCCAGTGGCACCCATATTCAGAGAAATATCACCAAGGCAACTGGCGCAGCTGGTACGACTTCGGAATGGGTGCGCTCGGCGATTGGGGAGCACATATCCTCGATACTATACACGAATTCCTCGACCTCGGACTCCCTTATGAGATAACGATGAAATATGCGAAGGGTCACAACGACTTCTTCTTCCCCTATTCGTCGACAATCCTTTTCCGCTTTGCTGCCCGTGGCGGCATGCCTCCAGTGGACGTCACATGGTACGACGGCACCGACAATATGCCGCCACTCCCGAAGGGATACGGCACCTCGGAGTACAATGCCGACATCCCATCCACTAACCAGGGCGATACGCCGGTGGCAAAAGTCAACCCGGGAAAGATAATCTACTCCCGCGACCTGACGTTCAAGGGCGGCAGTCATGGCAGTCCGCTTGAGATCATCCCCTCGGAGAAGGCGAAAGAGATGAAGTCGAAACTGCCTGTGGTGCCCGAGAGTCCGTCGAACCACTACGAGAACTTCCTCCGTGCCTGCATGGGAATGGAGAAGACACGCTCACCGTTCGAGATAAACGGCGTCCTGAGCCAGGTGTTCTGCCTCGGCGTGATTGCACAGCGACTGAACACCCAACTCTTCTTCGACCCGCGTACGAAGCAATTCACAAACAATGCCTTCGCCAACTCTCTGCTCGCAGGAATGCCGCCACGGCAGGGCTGGGAAGAGTTCTACAAGATGTAGTCGGAGGAAGAAAGAAGAATTTTAAGAATATTTAAAATCAAAATCATACAATGAAGAAAATCGCAATGTTTTTGCTCGCATCGATGTTTGTCGTGCCTGCAATGAGCCAGAACTGGCAGTCGCTGTTCAATGGCAAGAACCTCAAGGGATGGACCCAGCTCGGAGGAAAAGCCGAATTTAAGGTTGTTGATGGAACAATCGTCGGAACTACGAAGGCCGATCAGCCCAACTCGTTCCTCGCCACGAAGAAGAACTATGGCAACTTCATTCTCGAGTTTGAGTTCAAGATGGATGAGCCGCTCAACTCAGGTGTTCAGTTCCGCTCGCATTCACAGAAAGACTATCGCAACGGAAAGGTTCACGGATATCAGTTTGAACTGGCCTCTCCCGGCGGTTGGACCGGCGCCGTATGGGATGAGGAAGGCCGCGGATGGATGTATCCGCTTTCGTTCAATCCACGCTCACACCGCGTCTACAAGAGCAATGAGTGGAACAAAGGCCGCATTGAGGCCTATGGCACCTCGCTCCGCACGTGGGTGAACGGAGTGCCTTGCTCCGATTTCATCGACGATGCCGATGCTTCGGGCTTTATTGCCCTGCAGGTGCATGCTCCCTACGATCCGAGCTATGTAGGCAGGAAAGTGGCATGGAGAAACATACGCATCCTGACCGAGGACGTGGAGAAGTTCCTATCACCCGAGGGAGATATCTATCAAGTCAACTGCATCCCCAACACCCTCTCCGAGCGTGAGAAGCAGGAGGGATGGCAGCTTCTTTGGGACGGTAAGACCACCAACGGCTGGCGCGGTGCCAAGCTCGACAAATTCCCTGAGAAGGGATGGGTGATTGAGGACAACCTTCTGAAGGTTCAGAAGGGCAACGGCGGCGAGTCGACCAACGGCGGCGACATCGTGACCACACGCACCTATCGCAACTTCATACTGAAGGTGGACTTCAAGCTCACCGAGGGTGCCAACAGCGGAATAAAATACTTCGTCAAGCCCGACCTTAACAAGGGCGAGGGTAGTGCCATCGGATGTGAGTTCCAGCTTCTCGACGACGTGCGCCATCCCGATGCCAAGCTTGGTGTGAACGGCAACCGCAAGCTAGGTTCGCTCTACGATCTCATCCCGGCACCGGAGAAGAAGAACTTCGACCTCTATGCGTTCAACACCGCCATGGTGATCGTGCGTGGCAACCACGTAGAGCACTGGCTGAACGGAGTGAAACTCCTTGAGTACGACCGCAACAATCAGATGTTCAATGCCCTCGTGGCATATAGCAAGTATCGCAACTGGCCCAACTTCGGCAACCATCGTGAAGGCAATATCCTCTTGCAGGATCATGGCGACGAGGTGTGGTTTAAGAATGTGAAAATACTTGAATTGAAATAAACGTTTCATGTTTGTATTCCCTCTTTGAGGGATAATTGATTGTTTTTGGTCCCAACATTAATAGCAAATCATGCAATTAGTGGCGGGACCTTTTCTTTCTGTAGACACTATAGATATGCAGCATATATGTCGTCGTGCTGGTGACAGACTCACGTATTATGCGTGGTTTCAGGCCATGCATACCCGCATAGACCTTCTCTTCGTGGCCGACAGGAGCGAGGAGGAACTGGCCGCTATGGCTGAGGCTGCGCAACGGTTGATAGCCGACATAGAATATGCCGGGAATTGCTTCGACAACAATAGCGAGCTGTCGAAGTTGAATAACTGCAAGGCTGGAGAGCAGATGAAAGTGTCTGACTATCTGTATGATTTGCTGTCGACATGCCGCGACTACACACTCCGCACGGGCCAACTGTTTGACGTGACGGTGGAGTCGGCAGGACACGATGCAGATACATTCAGCTCCATCACTCTTGCCGATGACAACATGGTGAGCCTCACGCGCGCGGGCGTATATATAAATATGTCGGGCATGCTTAAAGGCTATGCCCTCGACTGCCTTCGCGCGATGCTGGAAGGCGAGGGGATAGGGGATGCTTTCATGAGTCTCGGAGGCAGTTCGATAATGGGCATGGGCTGTAAGAGCGGCAGCGACGGATGGCCTGTGGCAGAGGTGATAGGAGGAGTGCAGCATAGCATTCTCCTACGCGACGAATGTTTTACCACGTCGGGCAACGTCGACGGTGTGAATCATCACATTGTCAATCCGCTGACCAATAGAGAGATAGCGATGAATCACAAAGTCAGTGTGGTCACCCGTTCCGCCACCGAGGGCGAGGTGCTCAGTACGTCCTATCTGCTCGCCGACGATGCCCAGTGCACCCATCTCGACGCGACATTCCGCCCGCGCCGCGTAGTGATCGACGGCAAGATGCATATCAACTCATATCCATGATTGCCCTTGTGGCAATCGTCTTTACTTTTTGTGGCAATCGCCTTTGCTTTTTGTCGCCAGTATCAAGCCCAGATACCGATAGTATCAAAGTCGGATACTGATAGTATCAAGCCCAGATACTGTCGCTATCAAAGCCAGATACTAAAACTGTTTTGCCCAGATAGTAAAACTATCAAGGCCAGATAGCAGAAGCGTGCGGCGCGAAAGCCGGTCCAGAATGATTTTTTCATTTGTGTCACTTCTTTTGTCATACAGGTGCGAAAAGATGAAATGTTCCAGTCAACCGACGTGCGAACGAATGCTTATTTTTAAAATATGCGCATTATTCGCATACTTTTGGGCGTTTCATAAGTATTTGTCAAGAGTCATGATAGAGTTGACCTAAATTAAAAATAATTATTATTTATGTGAAAAATCGTGGTTTTTCTTTTGTGTTTATAGGAATTAATGCCTAACTTTAACTTTGTTGAATTTAGGCTGCGTTTCGGCAAAAAAAATAAAAAACTTTCGTTTTTATTTTGTTATGCGCTCAACTTGCACTAACTTTAACTTTGTTGAATTTAGGCTACGTTTCGGCAAAAAAAATAAAAATCTTTCGTTTTTATTTTGTTATGCGCTCAACTTGCACTAACTTTGCAAAAATATTTGCGTCGGTTTGCTTTTGATGTGAATCCGGCGCCCATTTTTTCTAATATAACAATCATCCCAAACAGTATGGAAGGTAAGAAACAGATAAAGACCGCTTTGATATCGGTCTTCCACAAAGATGGACTTGAGGAATTGCTCAAGAAGTTGAATGAGGAGGGAGTGAAATTTCTTTCTACCGGCGGCACGCGCGTGTTCATCGAGTCGCTGGGCTATGAGTGTGAGGCAGTAGAATCGGTGACCACCTATCCGTCGATACTCGGTGGCCGTGTGAAGACCCTTCACCCGAAGATATTCGGCGGCATCCTTGCGCGTCGCGACAACGAGCTCGACCAGGCACAGATGGAAGGCTACGAGATACCGGAGATCGACCTTGTCGTGGTCGACCTCTATCCCTTTGAGCAGACAGTGGCCGAGGGAGCAGAGTTTCAGGAAATCATCGAGAAGATCGACATCGGCGGCATCTCGCTCATCCGTGCCGGCGCGAAGAACTTCAACGACGTCGTCATCCTCTCGTCGAAAGATCAGTACGCCGTGCTGCTCGATATTCTGAACCGTCGTGGAGCCTTCACCACCGAGGCCGAGCGCCGCCGATTCGCAGAGCAAGCCTTCGCCGTGACAAGTCATTACGACACAGCAATCCACGAGTGGTTTGCAAGTGTGTGCGAAAAATAAGACTCGCAGAAACAAAAGCAAGACAATAGAGAAATTATTAATTTAAAAACAGAAAAATAGTGGGATTCTTTTCATTTATTCAAGAAGTAGCGATGGACCTTGGTACTGCCAATACCATTATCATCAGCGACGATAAGATTGTCGTCGACGAGCCATCGTATGTAGCCCTTGATCGCCGCACCGACAAGATGATTGCCGTCGGTGGCGATGCAAAACTCATGTACGGCAAGGAGCACCCCGACATTCGCGTGACGCGTCCGCTGCGCGATGGTGTGATAGCCGACTTCACCGCCTGTGAGCAGATGATGCGCGGACTCATCAAGATGGTCCACTCCGGCTCACGGCTCTTCTCGCCATCGCTCCGCATGGTAATCGGTGTGCCCTCAGGCTCTACCGAGGTTGAACTCCGTGCTGTACGCGACTCCGCTGAGCATGCCGACGGCCGCGATGTCTACCTGATCTTCGAACCTATGGCAGCCGCCGTGGGAATAGGCATCGACGTAGAAGCTCCGGAAGGAAACATGATTGTCGACATTGGCGGCGGTAGCACGGAGATTGCTGTCATCTCGCTGGGTGGTATTGTTTCAAACAACTCCATCCGCACCGCAGGCGACGACCTGACATTCGACATACAGGAATACATGAGCCGCCAGCACAACGTGAAGGTCGGCGAGCGCATGGCAGAACGCATAAAGATAAATGTTGGCTCGGCACTCACCGATCTGGGCGACGAAGCCCCGGAAGACTATATCGTGCATGGTCCTAACAAGATCACAGCCCTGCCGATGGAAGTGCCCGTGTGCTATCAGGAGATAGCCCATTGCCTCGACAAGACCATCGCCCGCATCGAAGCCGCCGTGCTCTCCGCACTCGAGAATACACCACCCGAGCTCTATGCCGACATTGTGAAAAACGGTATCTACCTCACAGGTGGCGGCGCCCTGCTGCGCGGTCTCGACAAGCGACTGACCGACAAGATCAACATTCCTTTCCATGTGCCCGAGGATCCTCTCCACAGCGTGGCAAAGGGAGCAGGCATCGCACTGAAGAATCTCGATAAGTTCCAGTTCCTCATGAGGTAAACGGGCTGACAGGCGGAAGCCGGACAGGTCGTGGCAGCAACTGTTTGCACGACTGTCCGGCATCCGTTTTTTATGTACTTAAATTAGACAGCTTTGCGTAATCTCCTGCGATTTCTCGCCAACTACAACCACTGGCTCCTCTTCGTCATACTCGAGGCAGTCAGTGTGGTGTTGCTTTTCAGGTACAACAGCTACCAGGGAAGCACGTGGATATCGTCGGCCAACTATGCGGCGGGGAAAATCTACGAGTGGAGCTCTGAAGTGGAGTCGTTCTTCTCGCTCGTCGGGACGAACAAGCAACTCACCGAGCGCAACCTCGAAGTGGAGCAGGAAAATGCCGAGCTGCGGCAACAACTTTTCGATACCACAAACGACTCCGCCGTGTTCCTCGCCCGCAAGAACCAGCCCATCGGCGGTCTGAAAGCCATCTCGGCACGGGTGGTCAGCAACACCGTCAACCGCCCCGACAACCTTATCACAATCGACAAAGGTACCGCCGACGGCGTGAAAACCGACATGGGAGTGGTCAGCGGAAACGGCGTGGTGGGTATAGTCTTCCTCGCCGCAAGCCACTACTCCGTCGTCATCCCCATCGTGAACGTCAATTCAAGCATCAGCTGTACGCTGCAAGGGCGCGGATATTTCGGATACCTGCGATGGGACGGACGACAATCGGCAACGGCCTATCTCGAAGATATCCCCCGTCATGCCTTCTTCAGAAAAGGCGACCGGGTGGTGACAAACGGCTATTCCTCAGTCTTCCCGGAGGGCATCCTCGTAGGGCGAGTGAAAGAAATATACAACTCTGCCGACGGACTATCATATAAGTTGGAAGTAAGACTGTCGAACGATTTCGCAAAGCTGCGCGATGTGGTCGTGATCGACAACAGCCTCATGCAGGAGAAGCTCGAGACACTCCATGCTGCAAAAGATTCGTTGAAGATAAAATAAAAAAGAAGGAAAAGAAAATTAGGTAATATGCAATTTATCAGGAAATTACTGTTTTTCGTCGTCGTAGTGCTCGTTCAGGTGCTGGTGTGCAACAACATCCATCTGTTCGACTATGCCATGCCGATGATCTACATCTATTTCCTAATGCTCTTCCGCCGCAACTATCCCCGCTGGGGAATACTCCTCTGGTGCTTTGCACTCGGACTCACACTCGATACCTTTTCCAATACTCCAGGCGTGGCATCGGCATCAGCCACGCTCATCGGATTCCTGCAACCATACATCTTCGCACCATTCATACAACGCGATAACCTCGACGACATGGTTCCCGACATGCGCTCGATGGGATTCAGCAAGTTTGCAGTATATTCACTGGTGATAGTGTTCATCTATTGCCTCGTGTTCTATTCGCTCGAGATGTTCAGCTTCTTCAACTGGACGGAATGGCTGCTCTCCATCGGAGGCAGTACAGCGCTCACCTACATACTCATACTTATAATCGAGAATTTCAGGAAGTGAAGGATTTCAGCTACGACTACCGACGGTTTGTTATCGGTGGACTGGCTACGGTAATCGTGGTCGTCTACATCGTGAGGCTGTTCACATTGCAGCTCATGAGCGACGACTATAAGAAAAATGCCGACTCCAACGCTTTCCTGAAAAAGATCGAATATCCCTCGCGAGGCGTAATACGCGACCGCAACGGCACCCTCCTTGTCTACAACCAACCGTCCTACGATGTGATGGTGATCATGAATGAAGCTAAGGACAAAATCGATACCATCGATTTCTGCAATACACTCGGAATAACAAAGGAGTATTTCGAGAAACGCATGGAAGAAATCAAAGACCGGCGGAAGAATCCTGGATATTCGCGATTTACACAGCAACTCTTCATCACTCAGCTTTCAGACAAAGACTATAGCATCTTCCGTGAGAAGATGTTCCGTTTCCCAGGCTTTTATATACAAAAACGCAGTATCCGGCAATATGAATATCCGAATGCTGCACATATCCTCGGCGATGTCGCCGAAGCATCGAAAGGAGATATCGAACAAGACGACTACTACCAGCCCGGCGACTACATAGGAAAGCAGGGCGTGGAGCGATCGTATGAGAAACAACTGCGCGGACAGAAAGGGGTGGAAATACTTCTCCGCGATGCTCGTGGACGTATACAAGGAAAATATCAAGAAGGGAAATACGATCAGAAGCCTGTTGCAGGAAAAGATCTCACACTCAGCATCGACTTGAAACTCCAAGCCCTGGGCGAGAGGTTGCTCGAAGGAAAGATAGGAAGCATTGTCGCCATAGAACCTTCCACCGGCGAGGTGCTGTGCATGGTGTCGTCGCCCACTTATGACCCACGACTTATGACAGGTAAACAACGAGGCGAGAACCACCAAATGTTGGCCGATAATGCTTGGAAACCTCTTCTCAACCGCAGTATCATGGGGCAGTATCCGCCGGGATCTACCTTTAAGACCTCGCAGGCTCTCATGCTCCTTTCAGAAGGAATAGTAAGTCCGCGGGGCACGGCCTTCCCGTGCAGCCGAGGCTTCAGATACAGAAATCTGCGGGTAGGGTGCCACTCCCATGCGTCGCCCATATCGCTCATCCCTGCCATCAGTACGTCGTGCAACGGATATTTTTGCTGGGGATTGTATTACATGTTCGGTAATCGGAAGAAGTATAAGTCGGTCCACGATGCAATGGATACGTGGCGCGACTATATGGTCAGTATGGGATTCGGATATAAACTCGGCATCGACTTGCCTGGTGAGAAACGAGGTATGATACCTAACTCAGCGTTCTATGACAAAGCATATCGGAAGTCGTGGAACGGACTGACCGTGATAAGTATCAGTATCGGACAAGGCGAGGTCAACCTCACTCCATTGCAGATAGCCAACCTCGGTGCAACGATAGCCAATCGTGGCTACTACTATGTGCCTCATGTGGTGAAGAAAGTGCAGGGCGAACCGCTTGATACCATCTTTACCCGCAAGCATATCACCAAAGCCTCGCGTGAGTCTTACGACTATGTGGTGCAGGGAATGCGTGCATCAGCACTTGGAGGTACGTGTAAAAAACTCGCGGTATCCGACATCCCGATGTGTGGAAAGACCGGTACTGCCCAAAACCGTGGTCACGACCACTCGGTGTTCATGGGCTTCGCACCGATGGATAATCCTCAGATTGCCATCGCTGTCTATGTCGAGAATGGCGGATGGGGTGCCGACTATGGCGTGCCCATCGGTGGTTTGATGATGGAACAGTTCATAAAAGGATCGCTGTCGCCTGCATCGGAAGCACGTGCCGCAGCGTTCCAGAAGAAGAGAATCTACTATGGTTCAAGCAGCAGATAAGAAACAGCCTGGCGTGCTGAGGTCGCTCGACTGGTGGACCATCGGCATCTATGTCGCACTCCTTGCCTTCGGATGGCTGAGTGTGTGCGGGGCAAGCTATACTTTCGGCGAGACGGATATATTCAGCCTCTCTACGCGTTCTGGTATGCAGATCGTGTGGATATGCACGTCAATAGCCCTCGGATTCGTGATCCTGATGCTCGACGATCGTCTTTTCGATACGTTTGCATATATACTCTATGCTGCTCTATTGCTATTGCTTTTCGTGACAATATTCAATCCTCACGAGATAAAAGGTTCGCGGTCGTGGCTTGTGCTTGGCCCTGTTCATATCCAGCCTGCCGAGTTTGCTAAGTTTGCCACTGCCCTGGCCGTAGCCAAACTGATGAGTACCTACGGCTTCGATATCAAGCGATGGCGTGATTTCGCTGCGGCTGCAGCAATCGTTGTGTTGCCGATGCTGTTTATAATAGGACAGAAAGAGACGGGCTCGGCACTCGTCTATCTGTCGTTCTTCCTGATGTTCTATCGTGAGGGAATGACAGGTTCTGTGCTTTTCACGGGTATTGCCTTGATCATCTATTTTGTTGTAGGTATAAAGTTCGAACCAGTTTTTCTCTTTGGCACTCCTACCTCCGTGGGTCGTTTCGTCGTGTTGCTGCTTGTACAGATATTCACGGGGGCAATGGTATGGGAATATTGTGAGAACCGTCGGCTCGCCACAGTCATACTGTCGTATTGCATCGGTATTACGGTTGTGGCACTTCTCTTTTCGGTCTATGTCATTCCTTTCGACATTATGTGGGTACAGCTCGTGCTTAGCATTCTGCTCATCGTGTTTCTTGTGTATAGCGCCTTAAGTACGCAGGTTTGGACATACTTGCTTGTGGCCTTGTTCGCTTTTGGTTCGATAGCATTTTTCTTCAGTGCCGACCATGTCCTCAACGATGTCCTCGAGCCGCATCAGCGTGTCAGGATTAATGTCTTGCTGGGTATAGAAGACGACCTTGCCGGTGCAGGATATAATGTCCACCAGAGTGAGATAGCCATCGGGTCGGGAGGGTTGAGCGGAAAAGGTTTTCTGAATGGTACACAGACGAAACTCAAGTTTGTGCCCGAGCAAGACACCGATTTCATTTTCTGCACTGTTGGCGAAGAAGAAGGATTTGTGGGGTCGGCAGGAGTGCTTCTGCTTTTCCTCGCACTCATCCTACGACTCATCCGTCTTGCAGAACGACAACCGCATCGCTTCGGACGAATATATGGCTACTGCGTACTGAGCATATTTCTCTTCCATGTATTTATAAATGTTGGAATGGTGCTCGGACTGACCCCCGTCATCGGAATCCCGCTGCCGTTCTTCAGCTACGGAGGGTCGTCGTTGTGGGGATTCACGATTCTGCTATTCATCTTCCTCCGCATCGACGCCGGACGCAATCTCATCCGCGATGAATGACATTTATCTCCTATTTTGATAAAATAAAAACAGCCTGTAAGAAAGTGGATTGCAGGCTGTTTGTGTTTTTATTTCTTTGTCAGTCTTATTCCTATGTCAGCAACTCCTGGCAACATTTCCATTCGCATGTCGTGCCTCACTTTGATTGCCACCGAATCTCCTTCCGACAGTGCCACATCTTTCAGCGGGAATGTGTATTGAAAGAAGTTGAGCCCTTGTCCCAGTGGTTTCCCTTTCTTGTCGATGAGGGGGCAGGTGAGCGTATCGGTTATTAGCATGTGGCGGGGGATAATGTTTCGTTCCACTATCATTGTGATGCTCATAAATGGGAATGCACTGTTGATTCTCATCCCGAGCGAAGTCTCATAATCGCCTGATGCTGTTGCTGCAGGCACAGCGAAACTTATCGTGTCGTTGCGTGCCCATCCTTCCAGCGATGTGGACTCGTAATGGTCATAGACGATATTGTTGTTGCAAGAGCATAGCATCGTCGTAGTCAGGAGTATTGCTGCGATTAGTCTGCAGATTCCTGTTCTATTCATTGTCGCGCGGAGTTTGTCGGCCGTTGTGGCGGCCCTGGTTGTTCCTGCCGTTGCCACGGTTGCGTCCACCCTTGTTCTTCTTGTTGCGACGCGACTTGTCGAAGCGGCTTATGTCGGCATCGGCGAGCAGGTCAGTGGGATGGTCGTTCTGTTGACGGTTGCCGTCCTCGGTGAGCGAGAGAGGTTTTTCGCCGCGCTTGTTCATCTCGATTATCTGTTTCGCTCTCCATGTGGAGATGGTCTCAAGATTCACGGGACTGTTCTTGTCTGTTGAATAACTGACGAGGCCTGCGAGTATGTCTGTCTTAAACAGGTAATAGTCGTTGTCGGCTGTCTGTAGTATTATTTCCTTGCTCGGGATGTGTCGCGATGCTTCCACGTAGGTGTCTACCTCATAGTTGAGGCAGCACTTCAACTTTGCGCACATTCCTGCGAGTTTCTGTGGGTTCGGCGAGATGTCCTGCACTCGTGCCGAATTTGTTCCTACGCTGACGAAGCTTTTCATCCATGTCGCGCAGCACAGTTCTCGTCCGCAGGGCCCTGTACCGCCAATGCGTCCGGCTTCCTGGCGGGCACCGATTTGCTTCATCTCTATCCTGACGTGGAACTCGTCGGCAAGCACTTTGATGAGTTGACGGAAGTCCACTCGCTCGTCGGCGATATAGTAGAAGATGGCTTTGTTGCCGTCGCCTTGATATTCCACGTCGCCGATCTTCATGTCGAGCCCAAGGTCTTTGGCAATCTTTCGGCTCTTTATCATCGTCTCGTGTTCGCGGGCCTTGGCTTCTTCATATTTCTCCATGTCGACCACCTTCGCCAGTCGGTAGATGCGTTTGATGTCGGCTTCCGATTTCAGGTTGGCTTTCTTCACCTGCAGCTTAACGAGCTGTCCGGTCAGTGTGACCACGCCGATGTCGTGACCGGGGTTTGCCTCCACTGCCACGATGTCGCCTTTCTTCAGCGGGAGGTTGTTGATGTTGTGGTAATATCCTTTACGGGTGTTTTTGAATTGCACCTCTACCAGGTCTGTCGATTCCACGTTTCCCGGAACGTCGGCAAAATAGTCGTAGGTGTTCAGCTGCTTGTCTTGGCGGCTGCATCCTTTGCGACTCAACCCGCGGTCGGTACTGCGTGATATCTCGTATTTCAAGTTTTTGAAGTCCATAATTATCTTATTTCTTTATCAGCAGGACAATCGTCTTCAGCGCAAAGTCGTAGAACAGCACTTTGGCGTTAGCGTTCTGGCTTATTGCCCTGCGGGCTTTTTCTATTTCTTCTGATATTTCAATCACGTTTGCCTCGTTGATGAACCTTGCAAACTTGCTTGCAAACTGTTCTTCCTCGGCGCTCATATAGTTAAGTTCTGGGTTTTTGAAGTTGTATACGAAGTTTTCTCTTGTCATTCGTGCGAAGTAGTCGAGCATGCGTTTCTGCTTCTCTCGTCCCAGCGAGTATATGTTGTCGCTCCACGTCTTCAGTCCTTTAAGGTCGCGTCGGTAGGCGAGTCTCATCAGTGCGACGTACATCTCGAAGAACTCGTGGTCTTCGCCGTCTTCGGTCAGACTTTCTATCGCCTTTGTCCAGCTGCCCATTGCCGACCGTGCCACGCGGTGGGCCGTGTCGCTGTCTATGCCGCGCAGTCGTGTCAGTGCTTCTTCTATGTCGGCGGTATCTATCCGTCTCACGTCAATCCTCTGCGTACGGCTGCGGATGGTCTCGAGTATCAGCGTCGGTTCTTCCGACACCATGATAAACACCGTCTGCTGTGGCGGCTCTTCTATGAGCTTAAGGAGTTTGTTTGTGCAGGCGGCGTTCATTTTCTCCGGCAGCCACACGATGCTCACCTTGTATCCTCCCTGACTCGACTTCAGGCTCAGCTTCCTTGTGAGTGCGTCGCTCTCGCCTTCGAAGATTATTGCCTGCTGGTTGGCGGCGTCCATCTGTCGTAGCCACTGGTCGAAGGTGAAATATGGTCCGCGCATGATCATCTCTCGCCATTCGCGGGCAAAGTCGTCGCTCTCCATCGAGTGGTCCGACGATGTCTTCGGCGGACGTATCACGGGGAATGTGAAATGTAGGTCGGGGTGCGACCACACGCGAAGCATCGCCTTGGCGTTCTCCACGTCGACGTTACAGTTTATCTTCCGGCTGCCTTCCGTGAGCAGGTATGAGGCAAAGGCCATCGCCAGTGCCATCTTACCCACGCCGGTAGGGCCGCACAGCATGATGGCATGGGGCACACGCCCTTCCTCGACCATCTTCATCATACGGTCTTTCACATCATGCTGACCTATAACATCACTGAATTCCATACGTCTGTCGATTGTTGCCAATCATTTTTTCTGCCTGCAAAGGTAAGAAAAGATAGTCACAACGCAAAATAATCTCCGAAAGTTTTACTGACCACCGCCCATGAGATGTTGTGGGTGAAGCCCCGCCTAACATCGTCCATCGTCATCGTCCTTCGTCTATCGTCCTTCGTTATCGTCCTTCGTCATCGTCCTTCGTCCATCGTCCTTCGTCCATCGTCCTTCGTCATCGTTCTTCGTCATCGTTCTTCGTCATCGTCCATCGTCCTTCGTCATCGTCCTTCGTCATCGTCCATCGTCATCGTCATCGTCATTTCATATACCTCTTTATTAACTCGCATGCGGGCGCGAGCACCGTGCCGTGGTCGAAGCCCGACATCTCGTGTATCGTGATCTCTTTGTTGCCCACTCCTTCGAGGATCGACTTCAGGTAGAGGTTCTCCTCGTAGCGTGCCATCATCTCCAGCCGTCGGTCGCCGGTGATGAGCACGAGCTTGGTGTCGAGCTTCCGTGCCTGGTTCAGCGGGGCATATTTGTCCACGATGGGCAGGCGCTGGTCGATGCCGCGTTCCTTACGGATGGTGTAGTGGGTTGCCGTCTGTCCGCTCACGGGGAAATAGCCTTTCACCGAGTCGGCATCCACGCCGTACTTCGCCAGATAGCTCTTGTCGAGGGCGAGCATCAGCGTGAGGTATCCGCCGGCGGAATGACCCGCAACGTATATCTGCTTCGCGTCGCCACCATATTTCTCTATGTTCTTAAATGTCCACGCCACCGCCGCTGCAGCATCTTCGATATACTCGGGGCATTTGCCCTTCGGAAACAGGCTGTAGGAAGGTGCCACGATGGCAAACCCTGCCCGTTTCAGCTCGTCGCGTATCTCTTTCTCGCCGCCTTCGAGCCCTCCGCCGTGAAACCACACGAGGGTCTTCGTTCCCTTCTGTCCCACGGGATAGTAGACGTCGAGCTTGCAGCGCTCGGCACGATACGTTGTCATACCCACGCCGTCGGTGTAGGCAATGTCGCGCTTTGTTTCATATCTCTCTTGTGCAGAGGCTGAGGCAAAAGTCAGCGCAGCCAGCAATAGTAATGAAATCCTTCTCATATCTGTAAATGCTTTTGTGTTAAAATTGCTCTGTTGGTTGCAAAATTATTAAAAAACAATGAATTTATTTGCAAGAACACGAAAAATCTTTAGTAATTTTGCAAAAGCCCCAGGGCTCTCCGGAAAACCAAACAAACAAATAAATGATCACTCATCTCTCAATCTCTCCCGAAGTGCGCAGCGCCCTTGCCGACGGTCGTCCCGTCGTGGCGCTCGAGTCAACAATCATCTCCCACGGCATGCCTTATCCACAGAATGTGGAGACTGCTCTCGCCGTCGAGCAGACCATCCGCCAGTGTGGCGCCACGCCGGCCACCATCGCAGTCATCGGCGGAAAGCTGAAGGCTGGCTGCAGTCACGACGAAATAGAATATCTCGGCCGCAAGGGCACTGCCGTCATCAAGACCTCCCGTCGCGACTTGCCAGTACTTGTGGCACGGGGTGATGATGGTGCCACTACCGTCGCCACAACAATGATCATCGCCTCGATGGCTGGGATCCGTGTCTTTGCCACGGGTGGAGTAGGGGGCGTACATCGTGGAGCGGAAACGACAATGGACATCTCTGCTGATCTCGAGGAACTGGCACGCACGCCGGTGATGGTCGTCTGCGCAGGAGCAAAGTCGATTCTCGACCTCGGGCTCACCCTCGAATATCTCGAGACGAAGGGCGTGCCCGTCATCGGCTATCAGACCGACGAGCTGCCAGCGTTCTACACTCGCAAGAGCGGCCATCGCGTCGACTATCGCATCGACTCGCCCGAAGAACTGGCCGCCGTCTTCCGTGCAAAGCTCGACATGGGTCTCGGCGGGGGAATGCTTGTCACCAACCCCATCCCCGAGGAGTACTCGATGGATGCCGACTATATCAATGCTGCCATCGACCGTGCCATCGCCCGCAGCCGCGAGCTGGGCATCCGTGGCAAAGCCACCACGCCGTTCCTGCTCGAAGAGGTGAAGAACATCACCGGAGGCCTGAGCCTCGAGGCCAACATCCAGCTCGTGCTCAACAATGCACGTCTCGCTGCCCGAACGGCAACATGTTTATGCAAAGATGATAAGGCCTGAAAGCTATTCTTTACCGATTAAATTAAGTCAAAACCGACCGAAACAGACCTTAAATCAACGCGCGTAAAACGCTGTCTTACAATTAACTCCGCTTAACTAACTTAATTCTTTGCCTATTGCGCGTTTGCCCCTTTTAGAGTAATTTTGTACCGCCATTGTACCTCGGGTGGATGAGCAGAGGGTT
>JAFUVV010000060.1 GCA_017477435.1 Prevotella sp. | reverse complement strand
AGAATGCCAACGCTTCTTGTACTACTTCTTCTCTGTTATGTAATCCTATCAAAGAACTCTTTCTTCATTGCGCTCCCCCCAAATTGGGCGAAAGCGAGTGCAAAGGTACACACTTTTTCAGAACCACCAAAATATTTTCAGGAAAAAATTCAAAAAAAATTTTCTTCTTGACTAATATCAAGGGAAAAGAGGAGAGATACACCTTATTATATTATAATTATAGGAGGACCTAGGAAGGCCTAGGAGGATATAGGAGGATATAGGAGGATATAGGAGGATATAGGAGGATTTGGGACTACTGAGGATAAATATATATGGAAGGTGGAGATTTCTCTCATATACTTTTCCAAAAGATTATGCGTTATTTAAATATAAGACCAGACAGTATGAGAGTAAAAATGATTCTTCCTTCATTGCAGGAGGCAGAAAGCCCTTATTGGCGACCGATTAAGTATTCGCTGTTTCCTCCGTTGGGGCTTGCCACACTTGCTGCTTATTTTTCGGAAAACGACGATGTGGAGATTCAAGATCAGCATGTAGAAAAGCTGACTCTTGATGACAAGCCTGATTTGGTCTGCATACAAGTTTATATCACCAATGCCTATCGTGCCTATAATATTGCCGATAGTTACCGACAAAGAGGAGTATATGTAGCAATGGGTGGCCTGCACGTTACCAGTCTTCCCAATGAAGCCGCACATCATGCCGACACTATTCTCCTTGGACCGGGCGAGGAGGCGTTTCCACGTTTTATTAAAGACTTGCGTGAAGGTCATCCTCAAAAGCAATATGTGGCCACTTGGAGGAGTCTGGAGAATATCCCTCCCGTCCGACGTGACCTCATAAAGAGGGAGAAGTACTTCGTTCCCAATTCCCTTGTAGTATCACGAGGCTGTCCTCATCATTGCGACTTTTGCTATAAAGATGCTTTTTATGGCGAGGGGAAATCTTTTTACACTCAAAAGGTGGACAATGCTTTAGCGGAGATTGATATGCTCCCTGGCAGGCACCTTTACTTCCTTGATGACCATTTGTTGGGTAATCCTCGATTTGCATCCGCGTTGTTCGAAGGAATGCGTGGCATGGGCAGGGTGTTCCAAAGTGCAGCCACAGTTGCTTCGGTATTAAATGGCAATCTGATAGAGAAGGCGGCAGAGGCTGGTTTACGGAGTTTGTTCCTGGGATTCGAAACATTTTCTCCAGAGAACCTTCGCTCAAGTAACAAATTACAAAACCTATCAAAAGACTATGTGGCAGCCGTTGAACGATTACATAGTCTTGGCATCATGATTAATGGCAGTTTCGTTTTCGGTCTTGACCACGATGATAAGGATGTATTCCGCAGAACTGTAGATTGGGGGATTGAGCATAGTATAACCACAGCAACTTTCCATATTCTCACACCATATCCTGGCACCCGCCTGTTTCAACAGATGGAACGAGATAGACGTATTACATCTTACGACTGGCGCAAGTATGATACCAGGACGGTTGTTTACAAGACTGTTGGCCTGACAGCTGAAGAGTTGAAACAAGGTTATGACTGGGCCTATCGCGAGTTCTATTCGTGGAATAACATCCTTAAGGCATGCTTTGGTCATGACAACTTAAAACAGCAGTTGGCTCATCTTTTCTATATGGGAGGATGGAAGAAGTTTGAACCATTCTGGAACTTTATGATTCAGTATGGCAACCTCAATCGCATGCTTCCTGTATTGGAACGATTGTTATCCAACACAGGTGGTCAGAGAATAAAAAAATAATCTTCAAGACTTGTTACTGAGTATCTAAAAAAGGGTATGAATACACCAAAGGACATTTCTTTTGTAGCATGATAATGAATTGATATGAAAAAAGTACGAAACAATATGAACGTTTTTTGATTTCGCGTGTATGCAGTGATGAAAGGCAACCGACGTCGATGCCGCAACGAAAAGTCAATTAACAAACAAATAAAAAGTAACAAAACGAATATGACACGCAAAATCACTTTTACTGTTCTCGCACTCACGGCAATGCTCAATATTTATGCCCAGCAGGCAGAACTTCTCAGCTCGAAAGCAATCACTGACCTGCTCATGCAGGACTCCGCCGAAGTGGCCTCATCTTACGGCAAGTGGGACCAGTACGTGAAAGAGCATCCGATGGACGAGAACGGCTGGCGCAACCTCTACGACATCAGCAAGCGTTATGAGGATTTCCTGTCAGGTAACGACTATGCCAAGACAAAGAAGAAAGAAACCAGTGTTCTTGGTCGCATGGAAAAGGCCATCCCCGACAGCTATACCTTCAACTATTGCGCCTACGACGGAGGCTACTGGGTATACACATCTGACGAGCCCGACGACGCTTCTACGACCGACAAGCCTAACTATGCCGAGCGCGCTATCAAGATGATGCCTGAAAACGCACAGGGATACGAATACGAAAAACTCGCCACTTATCTCATCTCGCAGCACGACACGCTGCGACTGGCCAACCTCCTGCGGCGGTATTACGAGAGCGGGCAGTTCCCCCAGGAACAACTGCAATACGACTACAACGAGCTGCAAGGCATGGAGCACGGGGGCGTTTACATCGCCCAGCATCAAGGATTTATCATCGGTAAGCTCATACTGCAGCTGGTTCTCGGGATGCACCGCGACAAGATTCTCTACTGTGAGAACATAGCCACCTACCCCGACTATCTGCCCGCCGTGTTCCAGCAGATCGGATTATCCGACGACTTCCTCGCTTCTGGCAGTGAATACAGAAAGGAAGTGCGACAGGAAATGCAACTGGCGATGATCATCCGCTACATCTGCGACCAGAGCAAGCATCCCGTCTACATTGGAGGCAGCAGTTTCTCCACACTTGTGCTCGGTCATGGCGTGCCCGACGACATGAAGGAGAACCTCTACAACGAAGGTCTCACCCTGCGCTACTCCACCACCCCCTACGACAACCGCAAGGTGAAACGCCACAATGTGGAAGAACGCTATCAGCTCGACTATCTGCGCTTCCCTTTCTGCGTAGACAGGACTAGCGAAAGACGGAACTATAACCATACAGCCAGCGATCTTGCCTTCAACTATGCCATACTGCTCTACGACCTTCTCCCCTACTATGCCGAGCACAAAGAGGAGCGTTTCTGGTGGCTAAACAGCTTGCTCAACAACATACTGGAGGCAAAACTGCAAACAGATAAGGACGTGCTATTCAATGTGGGATACACGATGTTTCACATACGCGAACTGAACGACAAAGGAAAACATTATCAGGTGGTATCCATGCCTATACACACCAAGAGGCAAGAAAACGGCAACATGCTGATCTACTCCAGCGAGGCAGACGAAAAAGTAATATTCCAGACCGAACCTGACAGACAGTAAGCCATGCATATATTCCACATCAATCTTCAAAAACAGTCTGACGAGCAGCTGCTGCTCTATCTCAAGCGAGTGGACAGGTTCCCCTCACTTGGGAAAGGATCAGGAGAGGAATACTTCGACGAGATTTACCGCCGCTACGCCCGCAGACTACACGGATTCTTCTTCCGACAGCTCGGTGGCGATGCAGATCGTGCTGCCGATGCCACCCACGACGTGTTCCTGCGGTTATATGAGTCACGCGAGCGATACATCGAGGGCAGCAACGCCGCCACATGGATATTCACCATCGCCTACAACCTATGCAAGAATCAGTATCGCCACAATGCCTACGTCGCCGACTATCTTGCCACGCTCGACCGCGAGCCTACGGAAGAACAACAGACTGAAATCCACATGGACCGCGACACCCTGCACAATGCACTGCGCGAAGTGCTCGACTCACTTCCCGACCCTCTGCACCAACTCTTCTCGCTACGACACGAGGAAGAACTCACCGTGACACAGATAGCTGCAATAATGGATATTCCCGAGGGAACGGTGAAGAGCAGACTACACAAAGCAATGACTATCATCCGTAAACAACTCAAGCAATATGAAGAAAAATAGAATCACCGACGACGACATCATCATGATGGCACGCCAACTGAAAGAAGAATCAAGCCTTCAATCTACGGAAGGCGACACGACTGACCTTCGCAAACCAGACGTATTCCACACTTCTTCGGGAAAAAGGACCGGAGGCTGGTGGATTGCTGCCGCATCTATACTCGGTTTCCTCGCAGGCTTCGGTTTGAGACCGTCGACTGACAATAAAGATGGCATAGTAGCCCAGACGGTTGTGGAACACCGCACCGACACCGTAGTCGTGCACGAAACCCTGCGCGACACCGTATGGCAGACGCGTACAATCGTGAAGACTGCCGAACCCAAATATATTGCCAAACAAGACGCCGAGGTCGACAAGGAAGAGGACGAGGAAGAGTCGCAGGGATGCTCAATCACATGCGACAACATCCCCTACGAACTCCTTGCCAGAAACTAGGCAAGCATCTTCAGGACTAGCGAGAGTAAAACGACCCGACTTTTCTTAGCCAACTCACATCTGTCTTTTAATTTACCCTGCTGCATCAGCCGCCAATATTTTTGCCGGCAAAATTATTCTTTATGGAGAGGTGGGGGAATGACATAACAATGCAGACGAGGACGCCCGCGCTCCCAGTTTTCGTCCTTCGCCCTTCGTTTTTAGCTGTCGCTGATTCTCTTAATGCAATTAAAGTTCTATGACCTCCCCGCGGGGCTGCTTCGGTCAGAACTTTTAAATTGCATCTGCGAGGCTGCTTGCTGATGAGCGCAGCGAATAATTCGTTCTTCGTTTTTCGTCCTTCGTTTTTCGTTTCATATCCGTGGCCGCATCGAGCGGCCACGGATATGACTTATTTCTTCATCTCATTGATGATCACTTGGATATCTGCGGTAGAGATCTTGCCGTCGCCGTTAAGGTCGTAGTCCATATTCTGCGAGGCCTGGGCCTTCTTCATCTCGTTGATGATAATCTGAATGTCGGCCGTACTGACCTTACCGTCGCCGTTGAGGTCGTATGTCATTGTATTTGATATCCAGACCTCCGTGGCCAGAGAGCCGTTTGCATTGACAACAGCACCGCCTGCTATCTTTCCTCCCGTCGGAGTGATGATGTTGCATCCAGTCAGCGTGATACCTCCGGTGAAGTCGCACACTGCGCCTTGCGGGGCGGTAGTCTTCACCGAGGCGTTCTCCACGATGAGCTTCTCGCCATGTTTCTCGCCGACGATGCCCCACTGCTTGCTCTCCGCCTCTATCGTGATGTCTTTTATCGTAAGTGTAGCACCGCCTGTGATGTCGGCGATGGTCATGTCGGAGCTCATCATCAGCTTGCCCGGACCCTGGATGGTCATGTCTTTCTTTGAATAGAATCCATTGGAGACTCCGATATAAATATCCTGTGGTATGTTCACGACAAGTCCGTCGACGCTAATATTTTGCACAATTGCTCCTGTACCCTTACCGTTATATGCCTCGCTGATGACTAAAGTCTTAGAGTCAGGTGAATAGCTGAACGTTCCGTCGCCAAGGATATCTCCACGGTTTCTGCTTGTCACCGGTGTATCGTAGATCGACAAGCCATAGTCGTCGACGGGCACCTCAAACACCGTCCACTCTCCCACGAGCGGATTGCCGTTGGTCAGTCCGTCGAAGTCGGTTATCATGTGTTTGTCCTCATTCCAGTGAGTCCACAGCACGCTGGGGTCGGGAGATGTTATCTCGAGGCGTGGGTGTCCGGCGAGGCTTTCCCAGTAGGCCATGCTGCTCAACTCTCCTCCGCGGCAGCGCACGATGAGATACTCGCTCCGCATGATAAGCGGACGGTTGTAGATGTATGTCAGTGTCGGCCGCGACTTGTGGTCGCGCTTGCCCACAAGTCCGGCGGAGGTGCCGTCGCAGGTAACGGTGAACGACGTGCAGACGCCCTCGGTATTCATGGTGAGGGTGTCGCTGTAGATACCGTAGTATCCCGTTGCCGTGAGCGAGGCTGTATGGCTGCTGCCGTAGATGGTGGTCTTGCCGTCGAAGAAGATGCCGTTGGTACGTGCGTCGGACGATGTGCCGCTCACCGTCACTTTGCCATCGATGTACACATGGAGGTCGGGGATGTTGCTGTAGATGCCTGCACCGTAGCCCGTGGCACCATCGTCGGAGGTGCCGTTGCCGACGATGGCGCAGTTACTTAGGATGAGGTGGTTCCACTCTGGTTGGAACACTGCCCACCCGCCACTGACGGGTATGCGGTCCTTCGTTGCCGATGTCACGCGCACGCCTCCTATCCATAGGTCGTAAGCCGTAGGAACGCTATACGTCAGGTAGCCCGGGTTCGACGTGCCGCCATCTATATGGGCATAGGAAGCGTCTTGATGGCTGGAAGTGTAGGTCGTGCCCTGACCGCCTACAAGACTATTGCAACCATTAAACATCGCCTCAGAATTAATGACAAGCGGCAACCTCCATCCTTCGTCAACGTATATGGTCTTTAGCGACGTACAACTGGCAAACATAAACAGTGTCACCAACACGTTTTCTGTATATAATCCCTGAAGGTCGAGACTTTTCAGCGATGAACAATACGCAAACATATAGCCCAAGTCGGTAGGTGCATGGGTCGTGTATCTGCTCATATAAAAGTCGGAAAGCTTACTGCAGTTCCAGAACATATATCCCATGTCCCGTACCATACTCGTATCGAACGATCTCAGGTCGAGAGCTGTCAGCGACGAGCAGTCGTAGAACATGGCTCTCATCGTCCTGACATTATCGGTCCTGAGATGATGGATTCCAGTGATTGATGTAAGATTAGCCATTCCTGCAAACCAGAAATATGTACTATTTGGATGCACATCGTCGAACGACGGATCGACAACGACGCTGGTGACACGAGTGTTATTACCGTCGTTGTACCACCCTGGCAACTGAGCGCCATTGTTCAAGGAGTATTTTGTACCAGTCCGGCTGTTCTTCATTTTATCGCGGTAGAATGTCAGGGTGCCGTTATTATAGACCACATAGGTTTCACGCGACGACCCGTCGAAGAAATATCCCGGATTAGACGCGCCTCTATCTACGTGGGCATAAGAGATGTCTGTATATTCTTCATTATATCGTGTTCCCTGTCCGCCAATCAAGTTCTCGCAGCCGTAAAACATTAGGGAAGACTTTGTTACTTTGCTTGTAACCCAACCTTCGCCGACATATATCTTTCCAAGCGAAATGTCATCCGCGAACATCTGTTCCATGTCTGTTGCCGACCGTGTGTCGAAACTGCCTAAATCGAGTTCACGGAGTAATGGACAGAAAAAGAACATACGAGAAAATTTTGTCACATTCTGTGTATTGAAACTCCTCAGATCCACATTCTTAAGATCAGTGCAGTTGCGGAACATATCTTGCATATCCGTTACATTCGATGTATTGAAACTGCTCAAATCAACACCTTCCAGACGAAGGCATTTGATGAACATAGTCGACATATCTTTCACCTTCGAGGTATCGAACGTTCTTAAATCTAAGTAAGTCAAGTTAGAACACGATGAAAACAAACCTTCCATATTTTCCACCTGGCTCGTATTTAGGTATTCAAGCCCTTCGATAGTAGTCAATTTTTCCATACCACTAAACCAATGGCGCATAGTGTTGGGGCGTGCATATTGAAACGATGGGTCGAAGACTACTTTTTCGACATAATCTCCAACATCGTAAGGCGACCAAGAAAAATTCCAAGCAGGCTCGTCAATAAAAAAACTCGAATGATTATACAAATCATTTATATCGCATATTTTAGAGCCAGAATAATCTGCTTTTTTTCCATATACAAATGTCAATGTCGTGTTATTGTCTGAAATAACAACAAACGCACTTTCTCCTTTTGCTTTCGTCACCTGCACACCTATGAAGAGGCAGAGGAGGAGGAAAAGAATCTTTTTCATATCTGTCGGTGTTTTTAGATTAAATATTCATCATTATTTAAAGGAAAACATTGCACATTAGTGCAATATAATTCGCTACAAATTTAGGAATAAAAGTTAAATTTACCCTCCCCATTTTGTTAAATAAGCTTAAAAAGGCACAAACTTTCCAATTGACATGCGACAGTACAAGGCTCTTGTACTGCGAGTACATGGGCTTTGTACTCCGAGTACATGGTTCTTGTACTGCGAGTACATGGGCCATGTACTGATGCCGGAATATGCTCTTGCCATGACACAAGCCATCTCTTGCCGGCCACAGATTGCTGAGCAAACGGGCTTTCAGCAGTCAGACAGGGGAACACGGAGGGCGGCGTTTCAGGCTCATTGCTTCCGACTTGACGACGGGATGTATATTTTTTCACTTATCTTTGTGAATATGTT
>JAFUVV010000059.1 GCA_017477435.1 Prevotella sp. | reverse complement strand
TACGTGGTCTCCGACGAGAGCGGCGAGTGTATCATCATCGACTGTGGTGCATTTACCGACGACGAGCGCAACGCGATCAGCTCCTATATAGAGCAAGAGGCTCTGAAACCAGTTCGTCTGATTGCCACCCACGGGCACCTCGACCACAACTTCGGGAATGCGATGATGAAGGACGCATACGGGCTTGAAGTGGAAGTGGCGAGTGAAGACGCGTCGCTGATAAAGAATGCCCGCGTGCATGCAAAGCATTTCTACGGCTTCGAACTCGAAAACGACCTGCCTCCTGTCGGAGGAAATATTTCCGACGGCGACGTGATCGCCTTTGGTAGCCACAAGATGGAGGTTATATCCACTCCTGGTCACTCGGCCGGCTCCGTATGCCTCTATTGCCGGGAAGAAGACATCCTTTTCACGGGCGATACCCTGTTCCGCATGTCGATAGGTCGCACCGACCTCGGAGGAGGAAGCATGATGAAGATAATACAAAGCCTGCGGCGAATAGCTCAACTGCCCGACCAGACTGTCGTCTATCCCGGTCACGGCCAGCCGACGACAATAGGTGAAGAACTTTGTCAGAACCCCTTCATGGAGAGATAAGAAAAACGGCTGCTGATGGACGGAAAGGAAAAGATAATACTCGGCATCGACCCTGGTACCAACGTGATGGGCTACGGAGTGATCAAGGTTCAGGCAAACAAGGCGAACATGGTGGCGATGGGTGTAATCGACCTCAGGAAAATGAGCGACCCCTACCTGCGACTCGGCCACATCTTCGAACGGGTGACAGGTATCATCGAGTCCTACCTACCCGACGAGATGGCAATCGAAGCTCCGTTCTTCGGAAAGAACATCCAGTCGATGCTCAAGCTCGGACGAGCACAGGGAGTGGCAATCGCAGCAGCCATTCATCGCGATATACCTATCCACGAATATGCGCCGCTGAAAATAAAAATGGCCATTACGGGCAACGGCTCAGCCTCGAAAGAACAAGTGGCGGGAATGTTGCAAAGGCTGCTGAAGATAGACAACGACGAAATGCCCAAGTTCATGGACGCCACCGACGCACTTGGAGCCGCCTATTGCCACTTTATGCAGATGGGACGGCCCACGTCCGACCACCACTATAAAGGCTGGAAAGACTTCGTGGCAAAAAACCAAGACAAGGTGAAAAAGTAAAAAAGTAAAAGGGAAAAGATATTTGGTCATTATATAATAGAAAGATAAAACTCACTTAAATAGAAATGAAAAAACTATTCACAACGATGCTTCTCGTAAGCATCTTCGCTGTTCAAGCACAGAGTCAGGAAATCTACAAAGAGGTGAAGCGCCTCATGCAGACTTTCGAAAACATCTCCTCCGACACAAAACGCGACATTCAGGAGCGCAAGGTGGCAGTGTTTAAAGCCGATGCACTCTACTATCTCATCGACAAAGCCGGCTCTACCGATGGATTCACAGAGTATCAGCTCGGACAACAGGCCGACGCAATGATCGAATTCGTGAACCTCTACGTGAAGCGTTTGCAGACAGCAGGAAAGAATGAGAGAAAGACTATAATGGCGAGGTTCAAGAATGCAACAATGAGCAACGCACTCTTCGGCGATATGGAGAAAGAGGTAGTCTACGGCTATGTTGACAACGAGAATTTCATCACCCAGTTCTCTCTCGACACCAACTGGACCGACGCGCTGAAGGCTGTAAAAAGATAGTCAAGCCTTTCTCTCAACAATAAGAGATTGTTGGCAGGCAGGAAAGCACGCCGACAAACAGTATAACACACCATAAGCAAGCATCTGTTCCCGATTCATAGGCAAAAGGCCGTCGGGAGCAGATGCTTTAATTTTTACGTAAAAAAAGGAAAGTCGACATTTCTGTTTCGACATCAAGGCTCTTTAATACCAATAACAGAGTGCTTAAATGTCAATAACAGAGTACTTTAATGCAAATAACAGAGCACTTAAACACTAATAAAAAGCCTCTTTACCCCCTGACAGAGACTGGCTCGAGGAATGGGAAGAGATACTGAAAAGAAATCCACCCTCGGATGACAAAGCTCATCTGCCGAGGGTGGATATGAATAAGCTCTATAGAAAAACCTTCTATTTGTCAATATTCACCAGCTTATATTGTTTCGAACCAAGTCCGATTTCAGCTGCATGGTCGATTGTGAGCATACCGTGCTGGCGGTTTATGCGCTCGATGAGCGGACGATTGTCATTGTCTTCCGAGGGCTCCATGTTAAACACGATGTCGACGCAAGCCTGATCGAGAGCAACGGGATCGAGACTGGCGAGAATGCCATAGTCCTTCATCTTCACCGGTGCCGGCGAGGCAACACAGTCACAGTCGACGGTCATATTGTTCATCACGGCGATGTAGAGAATTTTCTTCCCGTGATCGAAATAGTCGTGCACGGCCTGAGCGGCAGCTGCCATCGACTCGAGGAAACCATCCTGATTATCCACATGCGACCACATACCCTCGACCACTTCCTGATAACCGGCCGTATGGATGTTTGCCTTCCCGTTGGCTGAAGCCACTCCGATGCTGGCATTCTTCAACACTCCGCCGAGACCTCCCATCGGGTGACCCTTGAAGTGAGCAAGATTGATCATGAAGTCGTAGTTCTTAATGTGGGAACCGACAATGTCGTACTTAATATGACGGGTATCCTGAACGGGGATCTTTATCTCGCCTTCCTCGTCCATAAGGTCGACGCGGAAACGAGGCGAGAATCCGTGTTCGCGGATAGTCTCCCAATGATTTTCAAATGTATTGCGCTTGCCGCCGTAGGCAGTGTTGCACTCGACGATAGTACCGTCGACCTTCTCCACAAGTTCGTGTATGAGGTCTGGTTTCAGGTAGTTGGGATTGCCCGACTCGCCTGTAGAAATCTTTACTGCGACGCGGCCCTTTGCCTTGCGGCCAAGTGCTTCGTATACTTTTACGAGCGACGAGGGAGTGATCTCTCGTGTGACGTAGACCACTGGAGTATTCTTCGAAGCAGCAGCCGATGGGGATTCTATCGTGGTCTCCGATGTCTTCTGGCTGCACGAAGTCAGTGCCAAGGCAGCAAGGAGAAGGGAAAGAATTGAGCTAATCTTTTTCATTTTGTTTGATACTATTTGTTATTTCTTTATAAATCCGTGGAAGAGAGTCGTTTATCTCGTAGTATTTAGTAAGTTCGCTGGCGAAGGCATCTTTCTTTCCGTCGATGAGCAGCGAGGAAAGCAACAGGTCGGCAGCCACCATCCGCGTAGAGTCGCGCCTGAGCGCATAGCGGAGCCGGCTTGCAACGTCGTGACCGAGTCGGGGATCTACTCCGAGGGTTCGCAGGAGGCTGTCGCGACTGAGAAGAAGGAATCTGACGTCGTCGCCTATCGGGAGTACCTCGTCGCCGCCGATGTCGATAGGTATTGAGAAAAGGTTGTCGCCGAGCTGGCGTGAGACGGCCATCGAATAGATGCGGAGCGAAGTGAGCGACTTGTCGGTTGCCTTTGTGCGCCGCCCTACCCCGACAACTCTGTCGGCTTCACCGGCAAGGATCAGTCGCTCAGAGCGGGCGCGATGGTGATACACGTCGGAAGCATCGGTGAGTCCCCAAAGGAGCACCATCGATATTATCACGATAGAAAGGTCTCCCCATAGCGACTTCATGAACTTGAACCGCTCGGAGTCTTTCGTCGGGATGCGCGACATCTGGCTGCAATACCACAATCCGAGGAAGAACATTATCGTCAAGAAGACAGTCACGGCGATATAGGCTGTTCCCACTTTCGCCTCTGGCCGGAGTAGGAGAAGTGCGGAGAGCAGCAGTATGGGTGGGAAGAAAGTAAGTCCGAATCCTTTTGAGCGCAACCCCGTCACGGCGAGAGTGAACAGGTGAATGAGATACATCACAACGGTTATGAGCACTGCTCCGATGGTGTCGTCGTAGTGGGTCTTGCCTTCGGAGAGCTTGTTCTGAACGACATAGAGTATATCGCCTTCATACAGATAAAGGAACAGAAATGTTGTTACTACGAAGAACAACGTGGTGATTAAGCGTGATAAAGCAGACAAGATATGCTAAAATGTTAAACGTTGGACGCAAAAAAGTTTCCCGTCTGTGCTAAAGTTTCTTCAGCACCATTGCCGATCGGGCGGGTATGTATAGCTTGAGCCACTCCTTGTGGTCGGCCACGTAAACGGGATCATAGTTCGTGAAATGGGTTATGCTGTCGTCGTTGAGTCCATTGCCTCCGAAATCCTTGCTGTCGGTATTAAGCACTACCTCGTAGGCACCAGTGGGAACAAGCAGCCCGTAGTCGGTGAACGAGTGCGAAGGCGAGAAGTTGAACACAAAGACAAGTCCTCCTCTGCGGAAGGCGAGAATCTGATCGGCGTCGCTATGCCAAATCTCTGCCACCTGTGTGGATATGAATCGCGGCTCGCTCTTTATCACCTCGAGCATCTTGCGGTCGAAGTCGCCGAGCCAGTGGTAGCAGAGCTCATGATTGTCAACGAGGTTCCACTGGCGTCGGGCATACTTATGGCTCCATCCGTTGCCTTCGCGGGGGAAGTCGATCCACTCGGGATGTCCGAACTCGTTGCCCATGAAATTGAGGTATCCTCCGTTCATGGCAGCAGCCGTCACGAGGCGTATCATCTTGTGGAGGGCGATACCACGATTTACCCTGTCGTTCTCGTCGCCCTTCTTGAAGTGCCAATACATGTCGGCGTCGATGAGCCGGAAGATAATTGTCTTGTCGCCGACAAGGGCCTGGTCGTGGCTCTCGCAATAGCTGATCGTCTTCTCATCGGCCCGGCGGTTCTTCACTTCCCAGAATATCGAGCTCGGTTTCCAGTCTTCGTCGGGCAGTTCCTTTATGGTCTTTATCCAGTAGTCGGGTATGTTCATCGCCATCCGATAGTCGAACCCGAAGCCGCCGTCGTCGTATTTTGCTGCCAGCCCCGGCATTCCGCTCACTTCTTCGGCAATGGTTATCGCACGGGGATTCACTTCGTGAATGAGCTTGTTGGCAAGCGTCAGGTAGCATATAGCATTGTCGTCTTCGCCGCCATTGAAGTAGTCGCCGTAGTCGCAGAAGGCTTGTCCGAGACCATGACTATAGTATAGCATCGACGTGACGCCGTCGAAGCGGAAGCCGTCGAAGTGGAATTCTTCGAGCCAGTATTTGCAATTGGAGAGGAGGAAATGCATCACCTCGTCCTTGCCATAATCGAAACATAGCGAGTCCCATGCGGGATGCTCGCGGCGGTCGCCCTGATAGAAATACTGGCAAGGGTCGCCAGCCAGGTTCCCAAGGCCTTCGTTCTCGTTCTTCACCGCGTGGGAGTGGACGATATCCATTATCACCGCCACACCCTGACGATGGGCTGCATCGACGAGCGACTTCAGCTCTTCCGGAGTACCGAAGCGCGACGAGGGAGCGAAAAACGAGCTCACGTGATAGCCGAACGAACCGTAGTAGGGATGCTCCTGAATGGACATTATCTGTATGCAGTTGTAGCCGTCGGCAACGATACGTGGCAACACGTTGTCGCGGAACTCCACATAGGTGCCCACCTTCTCTGCATCTTGGGCCATCCCCACGTGGCATTCGTAAATCAACAGCGGACTTCGTTTCGGGATAAAGCTGTTTCGCTTCCACACGTAGGGCACGGCGGGGTTCCACACCTGGGCCGAGAATATCTTCGTCTGTTCGTCCTGAACCACGCGTGTTGCCCAGGCAGGTATGCGCTCACCTTCTCCGCCGTTCCATCTGACGAGCATCTTGTAGAGCTCGCCATGATGGAGGGCCTTCTCCGGGAGTCGCAGTTCCCAGTTGTCGGTGCCTGGGATGCGCTTGGCCCGATAGCTCTCCGTCGGTTGCCAAGAATTGAAATCGCCAATGAGGAATATCTCTGTGGCGTTGGGAGCCCATTCGCGGAACACCCATCCGCGGGGCAGCTTGTGAAGTCCGAAATACTTATGCCCGTTGGCAAAGTCGCTCAACGTGCTGCGTCCCTTACGGGTGAGCTGATTGATTTTCCACTCGGCATGATCGTGCCGCCCCCTTATTGCCTCTTCATAGGGCTCCAGATAAGGGTCTCTGGCCACAAGGCCTATATGTTTTGTCTTGCGCATATCTATTTATCTTCAAATCGTCGGCCGTTGACGTACCTACCCTTTTTGACGACCTTCCCGTCGCGGTCCTTCTCTACGAAGTCCCCATGTCGGCGGTCATTGGAGTAAGTACCCTCAAACCGGGTGCCATCGGGCTTTTCCTCTATAGCCCTACCCTCTCGCTTTCCGTTCTTGTACATCCCGCGGAAGCGCCCTTTGTCGGCATAGTGGATGATGATCTCGCCGTCGGGCTTGCCGTTGGCAAACGAGCCTTCAAACACGTCGCCGTTGTGCTTCACGAGCTTTCCCTTGCCGTGTTCCTTATCAGCCAGCCACTCTCCCGTATACACATCGCCGTTTTTCCACGTGAACGTGCCGTTGCCGCTCTTGTCGCCATCCTTGAAATGCCCGGCATAAGTGTCGCCGTTGGCAAAGCGGAAGATGCCCTCGCCCGTGCGTTTTCCCTGCACGTAGGTGCCCTCGTAGGTGTCGCCGTTGGCAAAGCGATAGATGCCTTTCCCGTGCTGCAGGTCGTTCGACCAGTCGCCAGTGTACTGGTCGCCGTTGGCATAGTTGTTAGTACCCTTTCCTTGACGCACGTCCTTCACCCACATCCCGTCGTAGGAAGTACCGTCGGCCCAGTCGAAGACACCCTTTCCATTCTTCTGGTCGGCCTTCCACTGCCCGTCGTAGTACGCTCCGCTGGCGTAGGTGTAGCGGCCCTTGCCCTGACGCTTGTCCTGTTGCCAAGTGCCTTCATAGCGGTCGCCGTTGTAGTAGTACATTATCCCGTGGCCCTGCTGCTGGTCGCGAAACCAGAGGCCCACATATTTATTATTGTTGGAAAAGTAGAAAGTGCCCTGCCCATGCTGCTGGTCCTGGAACCACTCTCCCTCATATTTCTCGCCGTCGGCAAAGGAATACGTTCCCTTCCCCTGGCGTTTTCCCTTCACATACTCGCCCTCATACACGTCGCCGTTCTTCCACCTTGTCTGACCCTTTCCATACGGTTTTCCCGAGAACATCTCGCCCGTGTACTGGCCTCCGTCGCGTGTCGAGCACGACCCCAACGTGATCTTTTGGGCACTACCCGACCCCGGCGACATAAAAGATAATAATGCTATTGCGAATAAATATTTTTTCATCATCTGTTTGTTTCGTACGATTGTTCAATCTACAAAAGTAAGAATAAAAACTGAAATATCTGCAAAATTAAATGCGAAAACATGTTTAAAAATCCTAAACGCAAGGAAAACGTCAGGCTAAGAGGCCCTTAGACAGCATCTAAGTGGCTCTTAAGCGGCGGCTAAGTGGCCCTTAAGCGGCGGCTAAGTGGCCCTTAAGCGGCGGCTAAGAAGCACTTTATTTCAACCTGCATGATTCTTCAAGAAAAAGTGGACGGGGCAGTTTATCCGGGAAGAACAATTCATCGGTGGCAGTACACGGGCTTTGCACTCCGAGTACATGGCTTTTGTACTCCGAGTACATGGGCTTTGTACTCCAAGTACATGGCCTTTGTACTGACGGCGACATAGCAGGACGGGCGCGGCAGGCCCTGCATGAAATGAAGACAAGAGAGTTATAAGACGACGGAAAAGAAAAGTTTTCGCGCTTTCGCTTTGACGTGACGATTGTTTTTTGTAATTTCGCCGTCGATGAAAACAATAGCAATTATTCCGGCAAGATATGGTTCGTCCCGCTTCCCAGGCAAGCCCCTGGCTGTGCTGGGCGGGATGACGGTGATAGAGAGAGTCTGCCGACAGGCGGAGAAGTGTGTCGACGATGTCGTGGTGGCCACCGACGACGAGCGCATCTACGACCACGTGAGGGCGTTCGGAGGAAGGGTGGTGATGACGAGCAAGGAGCACCGCAGCGGCACCGACCGCATCAACGAGGCGCTGCAGAAGATTGGCGGCGAATGGGATGTGGTGGTCAATGTGCAGGGCGACGAGCCGTTCATAGCACCGAGTCAGATTGAAGCGGTGATGGATTGTTTCCGCGATGAGAGCGTAGATATTGCCACGCTCGGAAAGCCGTTTGCCTCAATGGAGGAGGTGGAGAACCCCAACTCGCCGAAGATAGCACGCTCCGAGCTGGGATTTGCACTCTACTTCTCGCGGTCGGTCATACCGTTTGTCAGGGGAAAGGAGCGGCAGGAGTGGATTGGCAACTTCCGGTTTCTAAAGCATATTGGGCTCTACGCTTATCGTCCGGAGGTACTGAAGAGGATTTCGTCGCTGCCACAGTCGCCGCTTGAAAGGGCCGAAAGTCTCGAGCAACTGCGCTGGCTTGAAGCGGGATACCGCATACAGGTGGCGCTCACGGATATCGAAACGGTGGGCATAGACACTCCCGACGACCTCCGCCGCGCTGAAGAGTTGATAAAAAAGGGCTGATAGCTGTCACTTATGCACTATTCTCACCACGCGCTTTGTGGCTTTTGTCACGGCAAAGCGGTTGTCGGTGCGTAGGCCTACGACCCAAACTATCCTGCCTTCTCCGTCGACGAGGACGAGCTGACGACGCTTCTCGAAGAGATTGAGGCGACGGTCGGTCAGAAAATCGCTTATCAGTCGCGACCCTCTCATGCCGTAAGGAACAAACCTATCGCCATCTGCCACCCGCCGCAACGTGAGCGGGAATCTCACCTTTTCTGCGTCGAGGGTAGCCTCGAAGGGTAGGCACGACGCGCGGAAATCAGCTGTCGCTTCTTCGAAGGAAACCGCCACGACTTCGCCATTCTGGCCCACATAGCGCCCTTCCATAGGAATTTTCATGTCGGCGAATGGCGCCTTTTCGCGTTCTTCGAGGATAAGCACCCCGCGCGATAGGAGCAACTGATGAGTGGACGACTGCCACTCGAGGGTGTCGGAGGAGTCTATACGCGAGAAAACATCTCCAGCCTGAGCCGACGAGAACGAATGCCGGCTGAGGATTGTATATAGTACATATTCGGGCGAAATCTCTTGTTTCAAATCTGAAACATTTATCTTTCCATCAACGAAAATTCTCTCTACCGACTGCTCCATTGCCGCGTCGAAAACACGACATGCCTCACCGACGTATTCAGCCGTGCGGGCAATGTTGTTCTGAGCAGCAGTATTGATTGAACAAAGAAGTGGAACGACGCTGAGTCTTATCTTGTTACGCTGCGCATCTTCTTCCATGTTTGTAGAGTCGACAACGTAGTTCTGACCAACTCCGTGAAGGTATTCCTCAATCTCTTTTCTTGTGCATCCGAGCAGTGGTCGGGCTATGCCGCCGACAAGTGGCTGGATGCCCGCAAGCCCATGAATGCCCGTACCGCGAACAAGGTTGAGGATGACCGTCTCGGCCGAGTCTTCAAGATGATGCCCCACGCAGATATCGGCCGCTCCGATGTCGTGGGCGAGGCGGCGGAACCAATCGTAGCGCAGCTCACGGGCAGCCATCTCGATGCTCATACGTCGCAGGGAGGCAAAGGCACGGGTGTCGAAATGTGCCAAATGGAGCGTCACTCCCTTCGACTCGCACAACGACTTGCAGAAGGCTTCGTCGCGGTCTGACTCCTCCCCGCGGAGGTGGAAGTTGCAATGGGCAGCCTCAACACGATAGCCGAGGGCACGGAGCGAGAGGAGCAGGGCGACGCTGTCGGCACCGCCCGACAATGCCACGAGATGGAGAGCATCCCTGTCAAGCGGACACTTCACGGCAATATAGTCGGATATCTTCTTTAGAAATCTGTCCATAATAAATCTATCAGCTTTCTGCAATCACCCATATGCAATCACCCAAATTCAATCTCCACTGTCCTATTCCACGTATAGCACCAGGCCCTTAAGATATTCACCCTCAGGATGATATATGTTTATGGGGTGGTCGGCTGGCTGATGGAGGAAATGCAATATGCGCACCTGTCGTCGCGCCTGGGCAGCTGCGGTGAAGACGGCATTGCGGAAATGTGTCATCGAGACGACTTGCGAGCAACTGAACGTGAACAATATTCCGCCTTTCCTGATGCGCTCGAATGCCTTTACATTAAGCCGTGTATATCCTTTCAGGGCATTGTGGAGCGCACCGCGATGTTTGGCAAACGCCGGCGGATCGAGAATGATGAGATCGTACTTGTCTTTGCATCCGTCGAGAAAACGGAAGGCATCGTCGCAGAAAGCTTCATGCCGGACATCGCCAGGGAAATTAAGTTCGACGTTCTTGCGCGTCAGTTCGATGGCCTTTGCACTGCTGTCTACCGAATGGACCATTGCTGCCCCACCCTTCAGGGCGTATACAGAAAAGCCTCCTGTATAGCAGAACATGTTCAGAACGTTCTTCCCTGCCGAATATCTCTGCAGCAGCAACCGGTTCTCGCGTTGGTCGATGAAGAAGCCTGTCTTCTGTCCACGCAGCCAGTCGATATGGAACTGCAGTCCATTCTCTGTGGCTACATTGTCGCCGGCCGACCCGTAGAGATAGCCATCGGTGGCAGAAATATCCTCCACGAACGGCAGCGTGCCTTCGCTCTTGTAGTAGACGGCCGTGAGATTGTCGCCGAACACCCGCCGCAGGGCATCGACGATGGTCTGCCGCGAGAGGTGCATGCCGATGCTGTGCGACTGCATCACGGCGGTATGATCGTAGATATCGACGATGAGTCCTGGCAGCATATCGCCCTCGCCATGTACGAGTCGATAGGTATTTCCGCTCTCACTGCCGGCCAGCCCGATGCTCCTTCGCATCTCGAGCGCAGCGGATATGCGCCAGCAGTAGAAATCGGAGTCGATCTCTACATCGTCGAAAGCAAGTACTCGAACGGTGATCGTGCCTTCCTGATAGTGTCCCACGGCAATGAACTCTCCTTTGCTATCTACCACTCTCACTACGTCGCCCTCGCCGATACCCTCGTCGATGCGAGCGATGGCACCCGAGAACACCCACGGATGAAAGCGACGGAGGCTCTCATCCTTACCACGTTTCAGATATACTGTCCTATACATACGAATTAACGAATTAACAAATTAAAGGAAATTAAGGTTCGCAATTGCCGTGTCCTTCTGTGGAGCCACACTCCGCAGAAGCCATCACCTCATAGTCTCCCGAGGCCCACAGCCTTTGGAACTCCTCATAGAGGCGCAGGCATGCCCACGCGTCAAGGGCGGCATACTGCTTTTGTCGCTCCGTGAGCACAGGCGCTTCCCAGTTGGAAAGCTGCTCCCGCTTACTTATCTTCTCGCCGAAGAAATTGGCATACATCTTCCTCAACCCTCGGTCCTCTATACCGAAACGGGCTATCTCCTTCTGCAAGTCGACGAAATGACCGGCTTCGAAGTCGGCATCATGATGCAACCGCATGAGGTCGTCGGTGAGCGAAAGTCCCACGAGGGTGATGTCGTTTGACGTGATCAGCCGCAACACAGCCGGCGTGATGCCAATCTTGTTCAGCCGGAACAGATAGCATTCTTCGCGGGTAGCCACCTGCAGGAGGGCCACCTTGTGCACCACTCCCTTCCGGAAGGCAGGGCGCGTCTCGGTGTCTACCCCGAGCACACGCTCCTTCAACAGCCGCTCCACCGCGCGCTCAGCAGCGTCGACGCTATCAACAACAATTATCTTTCCTGCAAACGATGCAGCAGGCATATCGGCGATGACCGAAGCTTCGGTCTTCACATTCAACTTCTTCATATCAGCCGCGAAGGTAATGATTTATTGACAAATATGCAAATTTTCAGCATAAAACAAGCCATATGAGAATGCATGCAGACACATCCGGCGAGAGTACAAGACCTTTGTACTGTCAGTACATGGGCTTTGTACTCCAAGTACATTAGCCTTGTACTCGAAGTACATGAACCATGTACTGAAGACAAGCCGTCCTTGCGGCTGTGCCTCCTCAAAATATCAACAGCAAAGCACGATTATGTCGCCAGAAACGAAAAAAACGCCTGCGACCATCGAGATTGCTCAGTTTTTGCGCACAAAAAATTGTTTTATTAGAAAATAGTTGTATTTTTGCAGCATAATACGCATAAATAATGACATACTCAAAAGTTATTGACAGCATAAGAGAGGTAGCAGCAAAGACTTTACCGCAAAACAGTAGCTTGCTTCTTTATGGCTCACGCGCAAGGGGCAATGCCCATGAAGGAAGCGACTAGGACCTCTTAATCCTGCTCGACAAACCAAAAATAGAACCTACACGACAACTCGTGGAGAAAATAAAAAAATATATTTACAGGAAAGAGCAATAAAACTCTTGTCATTTGCAACTGACATAAAGATACTTTACATCCACACATGGCAAAGAAAAAAAGCAAGACCAACGGCAAGTCGCAGCGGAAGAGTTTCGCTGAAGCACTTGGCTTTAAGAATATATTCAATAACGAACGCACCGACTTCATCCTCGGGCTCCTGATGTTTGCAGCATCAGTATTTGTGACGATAGCAATGGTATCCTTCCTCACCACAGGCAAGGGCGACCAAAGCCTGCTCGAGAACCTCAGGCCCGGCGAATGGCTCAACACCGACCGGCAGTTCCAAAACTACTGCGCAAGTTTCGGAGCAATAACAGCCTACGTGCTCATGACCCTCAACTTCGGACTGGCAGCCTTCGCCATACCGCTGTTCTTCCTCATGGTGTCGATACGCATGATGGGAATCTATCGAGTGAACCTGTGGAAATGGTTCCTCGCACTGGCGGTGATAATGATATGGAGCAGCGTGGCAATGGCAAAATTCCTCACACCGCTGATGGGCGACCAGACATTCAATCCAGGCGGGAAACACGGACTCTTCTGCGTGCAGCAACTGGAAAACGTAGCAGGCACGCCGGGACTCATCGCAATTCTGGCAGTCGTAGCACTCGTGTTCCTCGTCTTCCTGAGCACTGAGACGATAAACGTCATACGGAAAGCTCTCAACCCCGTGAAATACCTGACACAGAAAATCAGATTCACCATAGTGAGCCCGCACAGCGATGACAACGATAGCGACAACAATGTCAATAACGGCAGCAACGACGATGACGATGACAATAACAAAAACGAAAACGAATGTAAAGACAACGTAGCATCGATAACACAGGTGATAGACACCACCGACTTCCGACAGGACATCTCCAAGAAGCCGACTACAGATAAGAAGCCGGCAAATGCAATCGGCGACATTGCCGACGACATTCTCGAGGTAGAAGACATCGCCGAGATAGACGAAGCAAAAGGGAAAACCGTCGCCCCAGAGGTGGACCTCAGCAAACCCATCAACCCGAAGGAACCGTTTACGAAATACAAATACCCCACTCTCGACCTGTTGAAGAAATACGAAAGCGACAAGAAGCCGTTCGTCGACATGGAAGAGATAAAGGCCAACAACGCCCGCATCGTAGAAGTACTCAACAGCTTCGGCGTAGCGATAAAGGAAATAAAGGCCACCGTGGGACCAACCATCACGCTCTACGAAATCACACCGGCACCAGGTGTGCGCATCTCAAGAATCAAAACACTCGAGGAAGATATAGCCCTCAACCTTGCAGCACTCTCAACACGTATCATCGCTCCAATCCCCGGAAAAGGTACCATAGGAATAGAAGTGCCAAACAAAAAGCCGAACATCGTATCGATGGAGAGCATTCTCAACTCGAGAAAATTCCAGGAATCGGAAATGGAACTGCCGCTGGCCCTCGGCAAAACCATTACAAACGAGGTGTTCATGGTCGACCTGGCAAAGATCCCACACCTGCTCGTGGCAGGTGCCACAGGACAAGGAAAGTCCGTCGGACTAAATGCCATCATCTCATCGCTGCTCTACAAAAAACATCCCAACGAGCTCAAACTCGTGCTCATCGACCCAAAGAAAGTGGAATTTGGCATCTATTCACCCATTGCCGACCACTTCATGGCAGCACTGCCCGAGAACGACGAGATGCCGATAATCACCGACGTGACGAAGGTCGTCAGAACACTCAACAGTCTCTGCGCACTCATGGACCGCCGATACGACCTGCTTAAACTTGCAGGCGTCAGAAACGTCAAAGAATATAACGCGAAGTATACAAATCATGAGCTGTCGCCGACAAAAGGACATGAATACATGTTCTACATCGTTGTAATCATCGACGAGTATGGCGATCTGATCATGACTGCAGGGAAAGAGATTGAACTCCCAATTGCCCGCATTGCACAGCTTGCACGAGCAGTGGGCATACACATGGTGATAGCAACACAAAGCCCGCGTGCAACAATCATCACGGGAAAGATAAAAGCTAACTTCCCAGGGCGTATAGCTTTCCGCGTGTCGCAGGGCATAGAGAGCCAGACAATCCTCGACCGCCGCGGAGCAAACCAACTCGTAGGACGAGGCGACATGCTCTATCTGAACGGAAGCGACCCGATACGTATGCAATGTGCATTCATCGACACACCAGAAGTGCAGCGCATCTGCAAGTTCATTGAGCAACAGCCCGGACCAGTTGCGCCATACGAACTGCCCGAACCTGTCGCTACCGACGGCGAAGGAGGCGCTGCAGGAGGCAATATGTCGGACATGGGAGCCATCGATCCGCTCTTCGAGGAGGCAGCACGCACGATCGTAACATCGCAACAGGGGTCGACAAGCATGATCCAACGACGCTTCTCAATCGGATACAACCGCGCAGGACGACTGATGGACCAACTCGAGAAAGCCGGCATCGTAGGCGCAGCAATGGGAAGCAAACCACGCGACGTGCTCATTACCGACGAGAATCAGCTCAACATGCTTTTGCTGCAAATGAAGGGATAAGATAACATAAAGAAGAAAGGAGACGACAAATGAAAAAGATTATTTTCGTGATGACAATGCTTATGTGCATCGGCGCATCGGCCCAGACAAGCAAGGAGGCGAGAAAGATACTCGACAAAGCGGCTGCTGCGGTGAGCAACAAGGGCGGAGCGTATGCCAAGTTCACCATCAGTAATGCCAAGACCGGCTCCACCAACGGCACTATATATATAAAAGGTAATATGTTCAAGGCCGTCACTCCCGAGGCCACCGTGTGGTTCAACGGAAAGACGCAGTGGGCTTACATGAGTCAGACCGAGGAGGTGAACATCACAACCCCTTCACGCGACCAGCAGACGGCAATGAACCCATATAACTTCATAAACATCTACAAGCAAGGATACAACCTGACGAAGGAGAACAAGGGTGGCAACTACAACATCCGCCTCGTAGCCACAGACAAGAAGGCCGACATTCAGGAAATGTATATCTCAATCAACCAGAAAACATTTGTGCCCACGTCGGTCAGGATGCGACAAGGAGGAGAATGGACGACTATCAACATCTCCAACTTCAAACAGACGAATCTGGCAGCAAGCACTTTCGTATTCAACAAATCGGCCTATCCCAACGCAGAAGTCGTCGACTTAAGATAGAGGACAATACCCTGACATGCTATCATTCAAAAGAGGGGCGAGACATGCAGGAAAAAAAAAGGAAGAGGCAAAAGGAAAGAAGGAAAAAAGGGATATGAACAGACTCCAAATATTCAAGACTCTCCGCAAGCACAGGAAGCTGGCAGAGAAAAGAGCACTGAATCCTAACCAAAAAGCAATAGCCAAGGTAATGATGTGGATAGCAGGGGCGTTCACAATACTCTACCTCATGGGCATCGCCATAATGTTCTCGCTCGTTATCAACGACAGCAGCCGGACTACGTCGCTCGAGTTTATCACCACAATTCTTCCATTCCTCCTCACCATCGACTTCTTCCTGCGATTCAGCATACAGCAGACGCCGTCGCAAATCATTAAGCCATACGTGCTGACAAGGATACCGCGCAAGACGTGCATCGACTCGTTCATAGCAACAACATTGTTTTCTGCCGGCAACATCGTATGGTTTGCGCTGTTCATCCCCTACTGCCTTATGTCGGTAGTGTTCAACTTCGGACTGTGGCCCACCGTCATCCTCCTGCTGCTACTATGGGTCACGATAATGGCCAACAGCCAGTGGTATCTCATAGCAAGGACACTAATCAACGACAGCGTAAGATGGTGGGTGCTCCCTGCAGTCGTATTTGCCGCAATGTACAGTCCTTGGATAATAAAGAACTTCGACGCCTTCGACAAGTTCTACTCCACCTCCGGCACGATAATTGAAACGGGCAACCCCCTACCCCTCATCATCGCCATCGCGCTGCTATGCATCCTGATCGCCATAAACCGCAAGATACAACTGTCGCACGTGATGAGAGAGCTGGCACGCGTGGAAACATCGAAAGCCGCTGGCACAAAACTGCTCAGCCGCATCGCACCATGGCTAGACAACAAAGGAGCAACGGGGAGATACATCATGCTCGAGATAAAATCGATGATGAGAAACAAGAATCCACGCAAAGCTTTCATATTCTCCGTCGTAATCATACTCATACTAAGTCTGTTAATATCATTCACCGACATCTACGACGGCAACTTCATGACAAACTTCTGGGCCATATACAACTATGCCATATTCGGGGCAATGATACTGAGCAAGATCATGTGCTATGAAGGCAACTACATCGACGGGCTACTCGTGCACAAGGAGAATATCCTCTCCCTACTCAAAGCCAAATACATTATCTTCTCTGCACTGCTCATACCAACCTTCCTGCTCATGCTACCCACAGTATTCGCCGGAAAGTGGTCGCTGCTCATGCTCATAGCGTATGGACTCTTCACTGCCGGATTCCAATACTTCATGCTCTTCCAACTGGCAGTTTATAACAACCAGACCGTACCGCTCAACGCCAAGTTTATAGGCAAAAGCGGAATGGAAAACAACTACGAACAACTCATCATAAACCTCGCGGCATTCTTCCTGCCAATCATCTTCATCAGCATCCTGCAGGCATTCATGTCGAAGACAGCATCCTACATCGTGATGCTCGTCATCGGACTCATATTCGTGCTCACATACAACATGTGGATGAGAAACATATACAACCGCATGATGAAGCGCAAATATAAAAACCTCGAAGTGATGAGGGCAACAAGATAAACATCATCAGCTGCGGAGACCAGCACTGCGGAGATCCACAGAAAAATGCTCTCGGATACACACAAGACATATTCTTTCTCATGCAGTACAAAAGCCATGTACTCGGAGTACAAAGCCCATGTACTGACAGTACAAGAACCATATACTCAAAGTACAAAAGCCATGTACTGACGCCATGACTCACAGAAGATAACCCCAATAGACACATACAAGATGGACACAGAACTACTTTTACGCCTACTCGCCGCCATCGTCTGCGGCGGATGCATCGGTTTAGAGAGGGAATACAGAGCCAAAGAAGCCGGATTTCGCACCCACTTCCTCGTGGCACTGGGAAGCAGCCTCTTCACAATAGTGTCGATCCACGGCTTCGCAGACATTGTCACATCAGGCATACCTACATCCTACGACCCCTCACGCATAGCATCACAGATAGTGACAGGCATAGGATTCATCGGAGCCGGAACAATCATCTTCCAAAGGCACGTCATACGAGGACTCACGACAGCATCGGGACTATGGGTGACATCGGCAATAGGCATGGCGTGCGGAGCAGGAATGTACGAATTATCCATCGCTACAACCATACTCGTACTCATCTGCCTCGAGCTGCTGAACATCATCATACCGCGATACGGAAAAAAGGATGCCAACATCATCTTCTCCGCCACCAACATCGAAACAGCAAAAATAGCAATCGCTGCACTCAGCGAGACAAACTACGACAACAAAACAAGGGTGACAATAGAAAAAGACAAAGCAAAAGACGCCTACAACGTAACAATCGACGCATGGGTAAAACGAAAATATTTCCCCAAAAACATCATAGAAGCACTTGAAAAAATCAATGGCATAGAAATCATAAGCATAGAATAAATTCAAAAAATGAAATACATCGCCGACGACACAATAGTAGCCCTCTCCACCACCACCGGCGGAGCAATCGCCATCGTAAGAATGTCCGGCCCAAAGGCAATCGGAATAGTCAGCACATGCTTCTCAAAAACACTCGACAACGCCAAGCCAAACACCGCTCTACACGGCGACATCATCGACGAAGAAGGACAAACCGTAGACAATGTAGTCGTCACACTATGGAAAACACCACACTCCTACACAGGAGAAGACATCGCCGAAGTGGCATGCCACGGGTCAAACTACATCGCACACCAAATAATCAACCTCTTCATCCGCTACGGAGCACGACCCGCAGAACCAGGAGAATTCACAAAAAGAGCATATCTGAACGGAAAAATGGACCTCTCACAGGCAGAAGCCGTAGCCGACCTAATCGCAGCAACAAACAAAGCCACACACCACATAGCAATAAGCCAACTGCGAGGACAATTCTCATCACAACTATCACAACTGAGAGAAAAACTGCTCAAACTCACATCACTTCTCGAACTTGAACTCGACTTCGCCGACCACGAAGAACTGGAGTTCGCCGACAGAAAAGAACTACTCACCATCGCAGAAGAAATAGACAAGCACATACAAAAGCTCGCCCACTCCTTCGAAACCGGACAAGCAATAAAAAAAGGCATACCCGTAGCCATCATCGGAAAAACCAACGTAGGCAAATCAACACTACTGAACAAACTACTGAAAGACGAACGCGCCATCGTATCAGACATACACGGCACCACACGCGACACAATAGAAGACACTATCGACATCAACGGAATCACATTCAGATTCATCGACACAGCAGGAATAAGACAAGCAACAGACAAAATAGAACAAATCGGCATCGAACGCACATATCAAGCAATAGAAAAAGCAAAAATCATACTCTGGGTAGCCGACAAAATACCCACAGACAAAGAAAAAGAAGAAATGAAACAACGATGCCAAGGACGAAAACTCATAAACGTAATAAACAAAATCGACCTCGGAAATACAGAAAACATCACCAAATCAGCAACAGATACGACAAGCATCGGTATATCCGCAAAACAAAATATTAATATCGACAAGCTGGAAACAATAATTTATAAATCAGCCGACATACCCGAGCTCACAGAAAACGACGTCGTCGTCACATCAGCCCGACACTACGAAGCCCTCACCAATGCCCATACCCACCTCCAGCGCGTCCTCATCGGCCTCCAACAACAACTCAGCGGCGACCTCATCGCAGAAGACCTCCGCCTCACCCTCGACACCCTCGCCGAAATCACCGGAGGCCAGATCACACCCCAAGAAACCCTCAACAACATCTTTCACCACTTCTGCGTGGGAAAATAGAATACGATTAACGGTCATCACTCGATATTACTCGATATGACTAAATCGTTTATTTCCAGGCAATTCCACACTCGTCATATCATCAGCGTTAATCGTTGATGATATTTTTTTCGCTCATTTTTGTACGTTATTTGTACGTTTGGG
>JAFUVV010000013.1 GCA_017477435.1 Prevotella sp. | reverse complement strand
GCCCATCTCGTGGCCAAGAATAGACTACTGCGCCGGAACAAACGAGTTTGTACGCATAAACCCGTCGCTCAAGAAGCAGGTACTCGAATTCTATGCCGAAAATAAGACAAAGGCAGAAGCCCAATTCGGAAAGGAACCCTTCGAACTGAAGAACATACTGAAGTACTGGGTACGCTCCGAAGACGAGACCCTCCACGTCATCCCGACCGACACCCTCTTCATGACAATCGACAAGGACGCCGTGCGCAAGAGCGGCATGAAGCTCCCCGGCGACAGCATCCCCGACAAGATGGTCATCTCGCTCAAAGGCCGCAGCTTCCTCGGAAAGAACGACCTCATGATGCTCGAACTCATCTCTGAGAGCAACTGGGTGCGCCCCATCTACGTCGCCACCACCGTGGGAGAAAGCAACTACATGAACCTGGGCGACAACTTCATAAAGGAAGGACTCGCCAACCGCATCACTCCGTTCACCACGAAAGGCAACTCAGACATGACATTCGACGTCGACAAAGTCTACGACAACGTGATGAACCGCTACAAGTGGGGCGGGCTCGACAAGCACGGTGTATACCTCGACGAGACCGTACGACGCATGTGCTACACCCACCAGCACCTGCTGTCGCAACTGGCATCGGCACTGGCCGACAAAGGCGACACCGTCAGATGCAAGAATGTGCTCAAGAAAGCAGAAGAGGTGTTCCCCGAATACAACCTCCCGATAAGCTACATCGGAGGAATAGAATTTGCATGGACCTACGTGAAGATTGGCGACAAGGAGAATGCAAAGCGATACATCGACGCCATCTACAACAACTCCAAGCAGTACATTGACTGGTACATCCACGTAAACGACAACGGCTTCGGACTCTCACAGCGCGGATACCTCGAGAACCTGCGCATCATGTTCGAGATAAACCGCGTCTGCGCAACCATCGACGAAGCCACTGCCGAGAAACGCACCGACGAGATAAACCGCTATTCCCTCGCTTATCAGCAGCGCGGAGGATACGTCAGCGACGAAGAATAATGCTAGTAGAACAACCAGCCCGATGGCTCCGATGGCTCTACCCCCATGCCACATGGCGGATGAACCCCGATGAGAAGGCAGTCTACCTGACCTTCGACGACGGGCCTATACCCGAAGCAACGCCGTTCATACTCGACGTACTCGCACGATATGGCATAAAGGCTACGTTCTTCGTCGTGGGCGACAACGTCAGAAAGCATCCCGAGATTTTCGAGCGCATAAAAGCCGAAGGCCATCAGGTGGGCAACCACACGATGAACCACCTCGGCTCGTTCAAGCACTGGACCACCACCTATATCATCAACACCTATCAGGCCAACGAGCTCATCCACGCCCACCTCTTCCGCCCACCCCACGGATGGCTGCGACACAGCGTGTACTACTGGCTGAGCAAGTACTACCGCGTCGTGATGTGGGACGTCGTAACACGCGACTATTCAAAACTCCTCAACGCCGACGACGTGGTGAAAAACGTGAAGCGATACACACGCAACGGATCGATCCTCACCTTCCACGACTCGCTGAAAAGCATCGACAAACTGCGCACAGCACTGCCCGAGGCGATAGAATGGCTGCGAGGAGAAGGCTACGAGTTCAAGAGAATAGAATGAAACTAAATACGAAAAGACAAAAAGAAAGTCTGCCAAGGAAATCCTTAGCAGACTTTTATATTTGAATGAAGACAACAACAAGAATCGCCTTCAGCCAATCTTGACTTCAGTACAAAGCCCATGTACCCTCAGTCGGACGTTCTTGTACTCGCAGTACAAAGCCCATGTACTCACAGTACATAGCCCACGTACTGCCTACAAGGCACACTCTTCGATCACCTGCATGATTCGCTTGCCCAGCGCATCTGCCTTAGCCATCGTCGACGCTTCACTGTAGACACGGATGATAGGCTCTGTGTTAGACTTGCGAAGGTGCACCCACTTGTCGGGGAAGTCAATCTTCACTCCGTCGATATCGTTCACCTGCTCGTCCTTGTAAATCTCTTTCACACGGGCCAATATTGCGTCGACATCCACTTCGGGAGTCAGATCGACGCGGTTCTTTGCAATGAAATAGTCGGGATAGGTGGCCCGCAGCTGGCTGACCTTCAATCCTTTGTGCGACAGATTACTAAGGAACAATGCTATTCCCACAAGTGCATCGCGGCCGTAGTGGCTCTCCGGATAGATCACTCCGCCGTTGCCCTCGCCGCCAATCACAGCACCCACTTCCTTCATCTTCGTCGTCACGTTCACCTCGCCCACGGCAGCTGCCGTGTATGTACCGCCATAGCGGGAGGTGATGTCGCGAAGGGCACGCGTGCTGCTGAGATTGCTGACAGTATTCAGCCGATTCGCTTCAGCGCCCTGAGCCTTCATGCTCGAGAGCACATAGTCGGCAACACTGACGAGTGTGTATTCTTCTCCAAACATGCGGCCGTCCTCGCAGATGAACGCCAGACGGTCGACATCGGGATCGACAACGATGCCCAGGTCGTACTTCCCGCTGCGCATCTCGTCCATGATGCCCTGCAGATTCTTCTCAAGAGGTTCGGGGTTGTGGGCAAAATCGCCGTTGGGAGTACCGTTCAGCATCTTATACTCCACTCCGAGTTCGTCGAGCAACTTCGGCAGTATCACTCCGCCTACCGAGTTGATGGCATCGACACACACGCGATATTTCGCAGCGCGGATGGCCTCGGTATCAACAAGACTGAGTGCGAGCACGCTATCAATATGACGCTGGTCGAAGCTGTTGTCTTCGCAATATTTTCCCAGACCGTCGACGTCGGCATATTCAAACTCCTCGGCCTCGGCCAGCCGGAGCACCTGTTCGCCGTCGGCTTTTGTGAGAAACTCGCCCTCAGCGTTGAGCAGCTTCAGTGCGTTCCAGTGGCGCGGATTATGGCTGGCAGTGATGATTATACCGCCGTCGGCACCAGCCATGCGCACGGCGAGTTCGGTGGTAGGCGTGGTGGCAAGCCCGATGTTGACGACATCGAAGCCCATCCCCATCAGCGTACCGCAGACAACGTTCTTCACCATCTCGCCGGAGATGCGAGCATCGCGGCCCACGACAATGCGTCCCGAGCCAGCGGGGGTCGTAGAACGGATGAAGGCTGCATAGGCCGACGTAAACTTCACTATATCCAAAGGATTGAGGGTGTCACCGGCATGGCCGCCGATAGTACCCCTGATACCCGAAATCGATTTTATCAGAGACATGTGGTTATGTTAAAAAGTTAAGGAGTTAAATGTTAAAAGCTAAGATGACAAACATTAACATGTAGTCATTTCACGACAACATGCATAAATAGCCTGTAGGGATACTACCGTCCACGCTCGTAAGTGACGTCGTAAAGGCACGGATACACGCTCTGCGTGGCATGCTTATGACCTTGGCTGTGAGGAACGATGAGCCTGACTTTCGCCACTTCGTCGCCTTCCTTCTGCGGTCGTCCGACGTTGATGTATGACAACGGGACGAGCCATCCTGCAGGCACTGCCGTGTTTGTCGGCGAGCCATAGACGAGCCACATCAGACTGTTGTTCACGAGGAACGACGCAGTGAACGTGCCCGACGTGTTCTTCACCGTCATCTTGTCGACAATCGATCCCCACACGAGCACCTCGTTCGACAGCTGCAGCGAGTCGGTCATCAGGTTGCGCTCAGTGAAGCGACAGAGCACAGTAGCCGTCTCACCGTCCTTTATCTTTTCGCCGCAACCATGACGCACAATCTGCATGTAGACACCGGTGCTTTCGAAGAGCACAAACTCGTTGCGCGACAAATCGGTCACGTAGCCATTGCTGACAAACTCCTCCTCTGTTATCACGTTCACCACCGAGTCGGCGATATACCTGTTGATGGCCGAACGCTCTTTCTCCTTCTGCTCGGCATACGTCTCATGATGACGGCAGGAGCAGATGCTCATAACTGCAACAACAGCGAGAAATGCTAATATAGATTTCCTCATAAATCGGTTCTAATGAATTTAACTTTGCAAAGTTACTAACTTTCTATCACTCAACACCTATATTAGTTGTTAATTAAACTTATAAAAGGCGAATTAGGCTTGGGTGTCGACGTGATCATTTCAGCAGCCCGGCATAGGCGTCGACGGCGCGTCGGGCGACTTGTTCGGCTTCTTCGACAGAACAGAAGAGCCGTCCGCCGCTGGCGTTCAGATGCCCTCCGCCATTGAAGAATTCCTCTGCCATCTTGTTGCATGGGAAGTCGTCGTAGGATCGCAGGCTCACCCACACGAGGTTGTCCACGCGGTCGTCCTCGCGGAGGGAGATGGAAAGCCGCATGCCTCGTATGCGCAGGGGTTCGTTGACGAGGCCTTCCACGTCGCCTTTGATGAAATGGAAATCGCTCATCTCCTTGCGAGTGAGGGCGAAATAGCTTGCCCGCCCGTCGGCAAGGATGTTCATCTTCCGGTATATCACGTAGCCTCTCAGCCGCAGTGCCCAGTGGCTGAGGGTGTTATAGACGCGGCGATAGATGCGGTCCTTGTCGATCCGTTTCGTGAGCAGCTGACCTATAATGGTGTACACTTCCGGACGTGTGGAGTTGTATGTGAACGCCCCCGTGTCGGTCATCATGCCGCAATAGAGGCATGTGGCCATGCTGCGTGTCATCTGCTCGAACCCTCCGAGCTGACAGATGATGCGGAACACAATCTCGCATGTGCTGCTCAGTTCGGGGTGCGACACTGAGAGCACCGCTGGCAGCGTGGGGTTAAGGTGATGGTCTATGAGCACGCGGTTCTCCGTCGATGCCTCCAGGACGGGCTGCATGGCGAGCACGCGGTCGGTGGCGTTCATGTCGAGACAGAACACGAGGTCGGCCTCTTTCATCAGTTGTTCAACGCGCTCGGGATGTTTGTCGTAGCGCACTATCGTCTGTGCGTTTGGCAGCCACTGCAGGAAGTCGGGCCACGCATCGGGCACGGCCACGGCCACCGACTTGCCACGCTGCTGAAGATATTCGGCCCATGCCAACGACGAACCGACAGCGTCGCCGTCGGGACCTTTATGAGCACATATCACAACGTGCTCTCCTTTGTCTATCAGATTGTTAAGACTATCTGTTTCTTGCTGTGTAAGAAGATTCAATTCCATTTCCATTCAGTGATACCGTTAAATATAACTTGCCTTTATTCGCTCTGCTCATCAGCAAACAAACGCAACATAGCTTACTCTACAGAAGTCAGGGCTCCCAAGAAGTTTCAATATAACCTACAAAGTTACATCTTTCCTCGTAAAGCGCAAAAGGAAAACAAGATTTTCTTTATACCTTTTTTATGCTCGCAGGGAAATGGGACAGATGAGCCTCTGATGACGACCAGCGAAGGCGAGCGCAAGACTTGGGGAGAGTACAAAGGTCATGTACTCGCAGTACAAAAGCCATGTACTCACAGTACAAAGCCCATGTACTCGGAGTACAAAGGCCATGTACTGCAGCCGACGTACTCTCCCGGGCGAAGAAAAGGCTGTTTTTTTCTTCGCCATTAGGTTCTTACGACGAAAGTTGCTATCTTTGTCGGCAGTTAGAAAAAGGACAAAATATCATGGCATGGCAACGCGAACATATCTGCGAGGAGTGCGGCTACGTAGCTACGACGTATGAGGGTAAAGGCCTTTTCGGTCAGCACATTACGGCCGTCGCTTGTCCCGACTGCCGGAGCATAGGCAACCTGGTGGTGGGAGGAGTGATTGGCGACGTGGCTCCCTCGTTCCGCAGCGAGGTGGGAAGGCTGTGTCCGAATTGCGGGAGCGACAGGATAAGCGTATGGAACGGAAAGACGTGTCCGAAATGCGGAGGAAAGATGACGCTTTCGGAAGAAAAGACGTTCTGGACCTGAAAACGATGCAAAGGGAAAAAAATAAAAAAGGTAAAAGGGTAAAGGAAAAAAGTATGAAAGTTGAAGTGTTAATGGAAAAACACAGACACTGACAGGCTGGCAAGTGTTGCCAGCCTGTCAGTGTCTTTAATTGCAATGTATTTCTTTAGAAGAGTTTCTCGGGATAGACGCCGTCGGCAATTAGCTGAGCGATGCGATCCACAGTGCCCTGGCGGTCGGCAGCATAGGTCACGCCGAACCACTTGCTCGTCGTGTCGAGCACTTCGACGGTAGATGTACCTTCGTTGATGAGCTTGTTCACCATGAGCGGGATGAAGAACTCGGCCTTGAGGTTCTCCATGTTCTTCGGATCGGAAAGGAACTCCTTGAAATAGGCTTCGCTGTGAGCGAAGTAGTCGGGAGTGAAGCCCCACATGTTCATCGACACTGGCACGTTCTCCTCGAGCGGCTGCCACTGGCCCTGCTCGTCTTTGTAGGAGATTGTCCCGTCGATGCGCATGATCTCCGTGCGCTCCACGACGTCGGTCAGGTGGTGGTTGTCGTCGTAGACACATACGCCACGTGCCACGGAACCGTTCTCCGACAGTGTGTTGCAGCAGCGGAAGCCCACCATGGCATACTTATTCTCTGAGCCCTCGGGAAGTTCGGAGAGGAACCGACCGATTGTCATGAACGCGTCGCGACCATAGAAATCATCGCAGTTGATTACGCAGAACGGCTCCTTGATGACGTCCTTGCCCATGAGCACGGCGTGGTTTGTCCCCCACGGTTTCACGCGTCCTTCGGGCACGCTGAACCCTTCGGGAAGGGCGTCGAGGCCCTGGAAGCAAAGCTCGCAGGGAATCTTGTCCTCATACTTTGAAAGAATCTGCTCGCGGAACTGCTGTTCAAAGTCGCGACGGATAACCCATACTATCTTTCCGAAGCCAGCCTGAATGGCATCGTAGATGCTGTAGTCCATGATTGTCTCACCATTCGGTCCCAGACCGTCGAGCTGCTTTAGGCCACCGTAACGGCTGCCCATGCCAGCTGCCAATAGAAATAATGTCGGTTTCATTTTCGTTGTTGTTGCTTATGTTTTAGTTGCTAATTTTTATTTGTCACAAAATTACTGCTATTAAAGCTAAGAACAAAATAAAAGAGAGAAGTTTATGCTTTTTTAATCTTTGCCTTTGCACAACCATCTCTCTTCCATCTTCTCACGTCAATCATCCTCCAACTATAAGCTATATACTATGAACTATGAACTATATATTCTCCTTCATCCACTTGTCGGCGAAGGCTATGTAGTTGTCCCAGTCCACATCTTTCACGTCGTGCTTGCCTGGGCGATTGTGGAATCCAATGCGCTCGTGGATGCTCTCGCCCGGCCCTGGCATAGAGAGCGACGACGGTCCGCTGAAGCCGTAGAGCTCATATACCGAACGGGCATATACTGCCGAGAGATAACTGCCATAGGGATCGCACCAGTGATCGTCGTTGGCAACAGCCACGTAGACGGGCCGAGGCGCCATGAGGGCGATGAGTTCATGCTGGTCGAACGGCATGTTGTACTCGTCGCCGTTGTATTTCTTGAAGTTTGCACAGAACCAATGAGGGAAGGTGCGGTTAATCGTGCCCACGACTTCCATATATAGATGTCGCGACAGTTTTGCGCCGCCGCATCCCGACTCGTTGGAGATGACCACAGCGAAACGCTCGTCCTGCGCCCCTGCCCACAATGCCGTCTTACCCAGTCGCGAATGTCCCATCACTGCCACACGGCGGGCATCGGCACCCGGCAGTTTCTCCAGAACGTCGAGCATACGACTGAGTCCCCAGCTCCATGCGGCTATCGCCCCCCCCTGCGACCCATGGCGTATCCAGCCCTCGTAGCCGTCGAAAAGGCGATATATGCTCTGCGGACAGCCAAGCTGGTCGTCGGGGAAGAAATCGTAGTAGTGGGCAGTGGCAAGACCGTAGCCTGCCGACAGAATCTTCCGCAACGGCCAGCGGCTTTCCGATGCTCCGCGAGCAGCGTCGTTGGTGGAGATTATCTCTGCGTCCTCTGCCGAGATGGTATGGTTGCCATTGAAGTTGAGTGCCATGAACATCGGAGCTTTCTCCACCGCCGCCGGCAGGTAGACGAGCATCAAAGCCTTGTGCTCTATGCCTTTACGAGAGAACGTCAGCTCAATCTGCCGCCGCTTAGCAATTCCGCCCAGTGCATCGTCGGAACTCTCCACGATGCGCGACTTCATCTTCACCTTCTCCGTAGGAAATATCCCGTATTCCTCCTCTGCAAATAGTCGCAGCAGTTCCGGCCGCCGCAACCGTTCCCATTGTGCTGTAGTAGTCACCTCGGTGCCGTCGCTGCAGATGAGTGGCATGGGGAGAGTATGTATCTTTGCCGTCCACTGGTCGTAGTATATCGGCTGCTGGGCACCGACAATCGATGGCAACGCCACCAGAATGATTGTCGAAAGAAGAGTTTTCAGTGTTTTCATTTGTCTGATATAGCGTGTTTTGACTGTTTCGTCACCTCTATCTGTGCGGCCAACAGGGTGCATCCCGTGACGTGGGGAGTGAGCGGTGCAGGCTGGTTCTTCCCCACCGACTCCGTCAGCCAGTTTCTCGAAAAAATCATGACATCGGGATTGAGACACTTCACTGCCAACTTCACATTATCCGAGAGGAACGCTCTGAATCTGTCGGCAATGTCGGCAGGCAGGTCGTCGCACAGCAGAAGCCGGGTGAAGTATCTGAAGAAGATTCCGTGGAAGAGCCCTCCGTCGCCGCCTTTCATGCTCCACGACACATTGTTCATCAGTCCCGTCGCAGGGTCGGTGAGGTTGCACATCGTATAGTCGGCAGCAAGAATGGCATCGTCGAGATAGTGTCTTTCGTGAGTGAGAGCGTAGAGATCCATCGCCATAGCCAAGAACGTGCCGGTGTTGTAGCTCAACACATGTTTCGACGTACGCCGGAGATTTATATTATCATACACCGCCCCTGTCTCCTGATTGAACAGATATTTCCTCTCCCATTCGAAGATTTTCCGAAGGTCGGCCTCATACTCACTGCGTCCCCTGCCCCGACCGTTGCGGCTGAGCACGTCGCTGTGACGCGCAAGACCGGCTGCAATTATAGCTCCGGGGCCGTTGGAACATGCATTTTTCATCTTCCTCCCCGGTTTTGGCTCCCGTTCCCAGGAGATACCTCCAAACCACGGAGCCTCGTCGTCGGGACCCCATGTGGTAATGACATAGCTGTCGTAGAGACGCTGGGCCTGAAGGAGATATTTCTCGTTTCCGCTCGACTCATACATACGTATCAGCGTAATGGCAATCCACTCAGTATCATCAACCGAGTTATTTCGCCATGGATCGTCGTCGTAATGCTCGTAGTTGAAACGCACGATGCCGTCGTACCACTGCTCATACATCTGCAGATAACGCTCCCCGCCAGTGAGGCGATAGGCATCGATGATGACATCCATGGCATGAGCCTGCCACCACCACTCGTTCTTCTTGTTTGCCTGTTGGCTCGACGTATAGAAATAGTACTGATCCTCTGACCCTGCGAAGCTTGCACCCCAGAAATTGTCTGTCAGCGCATTGGTAGCGGCGACGAAAGTGTTCACAAGCCCCTCGGCTGTTGCTCTATCGGCATCGAAAGATGTATTAGCGCTGCCTGATATAGGCACAGACAGCACCGCGATTAATGCCAGGATCAATCGACGATGGCAACAAAACTGATTGAATGCAGAGGATTTCCTTCTCATGTTTTAATTATTTAGTCTGTGCGGTCGAGAATTTGTCAAGCTGTCAATCTGCAGATCTGTCAGAAGGGATATCCCACAGCGAGGTGAATGCTCTGACTATCGCCGAAGGAGCGCATATTGTAGAACCCGCTCTTGCCGGTGTCATACGGCACATGCAGTCCTATACCCCAGTCTACACGGATGACAAACATGCCCATGTCGTAGCGCAGACCGACGCCCGTGCCAAGGGCTATCTCTTCGAAGAAGCTCCCCCATTTGAACTGTCCCTCCGGCCGGCTCTCGTCGGAGTGAAGTGTCCACACGTTTCCAGCATCGAGGAAAAGTGCCCCATACAGCTTTCCGAACAACAATGGACGATATTCCAGATTGGCCAGCAGCTTCACGTCGCCCGTCTGTTCTATATACGACATGCGACTATTCGACGGTTTGTATTTTCCCGGACCAATACTCCTTACGTTGAATGCCCTTATGCTGTTGGCTCCACCGACGTAGAACTGCTCATAATACGGAGCCACGGTGCTGTTGCCGTAACTATATATGACACCGGTGCTGACATGAGCCGCAACCGACGACTTCTCGCCCAACTGCCATGTCTTCACATAGTCGAGCTCGGCCTTGACGAATTGAGCGAAGGGATTCTTAAACATCGTTTTGCCTTTCTCGCTCCACTTCTCGCCAAACACTGCATAACCCGCTGCAAGCAGATTGCCTCCCTCGCTCAGCGTGGCACTGAAGGCAATGGGGTTGCGCATCGTCGACGGACTGGCATAGCTGTACGTATAGCTCATCTTCGGCACAAACTGGTCTTGCATAGATATCCTCAAAAACGGATTCTCATCCATCAGACTGTCCATCGCAGCGGTTGTGTGATTCATGTATTCATACGACAGCATGAACGGGGAGAATGTGTGGTGCGACTGCGGCGAAGTCCAATAGTCGTAGGTGATATCCCCCGATACGACGTGCCGTTTGAAGTAGTTGGCACGGTTGAGGGTATTCACGGCCAAGCGGATAGTCGTCGTCGGGGTCATATACCTATGGCTCGCTCTCATGCGTGGCGGCTTTCCAGTGTCGAACCGCCGCTTGCGGAAAAGGCTCTGCGGCGTCAGCAGACGCGGCAAGATGAGCGATGCCTCGCCGCCATATTCATAGGAATTCATCCCCGACTTACTGCCTTCACTGCGGTGACCTGTCTGCCACTCGTAGGAACCATGTGCTTTCACGTCGATCTTCTCGCCGCCACGGAAAGCGTTCCTCTTTGTAAGACCGACGACAAGTTCCGGTCCGATGTAGCCCGATGTCTTCCCTCTGCCGTTTGCCTCGATATAGAAATCGTAAGGTTTATCGAAGAGACAGTCGATTGTCAGGTCGAGAACGGAGGGGGATGAAGATTGAAGATTGGAGAATGAGGAATCACTTCTTACTTCTTGTAGCTCGCCCTTCACCGGCCCTGTTTCTTCATTATTCATTCTTAATTCTTCATTCTCACGCGGTGTGAACCGCATTGAAGTGAAGCTGAAGAGTCCTGTCGACTGAAGATTCTTGAGAGATTCTTCCTCTTTCGAAGCGTCATAAAGCTGTCCTGGTCGCAGTTTCAGACTGCGCAGTATCACTCCCGTACGCAGAGGAGAACGCCGTCCACGGAACTTAACCGTCAGTCCTCTACGGCCGACAGAGTCGGTCAGTTCGTCCATATACTGCTTGCGGAGGTTGACATTTATCTTTCCGATTTGCCATTTACGCAGAGCCTCATCGCCTACACTATCGGCCATCTGCAGGGTCAAATCCACCTTTCCGGGAACATTCACCGTATCTGCGAGATACGAGGCAAAGCCCGATTTATAATAATAAAATCCATTATTGCGCAGGAGCCGGGCCACTCTCTGCCGCTCCAGTTCGAGATTGTTCACGTTGAAAGGTTCTCCTTTTTTTACGATTGCATCGCCGAGGGACTGCTGTATGAGTGTATCAGCGGCATAAGGAAAGTTTTCATATCCCACGCTGTCGAGTGTCCACAAGTGGCCCATGTCTACCCGATAGGCTATTTTTGCCTTCTTCGGATTGTGCATTTCAATCACGTCATAGTCGACTTTCCCGTTGAAATACCCCCATTTGTCGAGTTGTGACTCAGCCACCGACGTTCTCAGGCGGGGGTTGACCTTGCTTATCAGCTTTGGCTGTTGTCCGAAGGCTTTCGTCATCCATCGTGAGAATCCGTCGTCGCTCTGGCTGAAGGCATTCCATATCCACAATCTTACCGGCAGCGGGGTCATGTGGTAGCTGCTGCCGAAGAGTGCTCCGTTTGGTGCCGAAGCCAGCACATAGCCCAACTCTTCCTGCGTGGCAGTGGCATAGTCGCTCTTTTCGTAGTTGGAAAATTCTATCTTCTTCAACCCGGTAAATAGCTGTTCGCCATCGGGTATTGCACTCGTGGTTGAACATGCCCATATTGCCTCGCACAGGAGCAGGACTGCAATATACGTCCAGAGACTATTCTTCTTTCTTCGTTGCTTCATTATTGGTTGAATCTTTCTTTTCCGTCTGAATCTGCGGCAGTTTGCGGTTGTCGCTCTTGAAACGGAATATATCTTTGAAGTGCTGCAGTTTGCGTGTCCATTTGAATCCGACTCCATACTCGCCTATGACGCCGTCGAGCCAGTCATAGGTGCTGTTGTCGTAGAACACACGCAGGTATTGGCTAGCGGTTTTGTTAAGTCGATATTCGAGCTCTACGTTGTCGAAGAACGTATTGTTTCGCTCGTCGATCTCGCTTCCTGTCGATACTTTTCCTCCTACTATGACATTGAGGCGGTTGTTCCACAGTCGTTTCGAGAAGCGGAAGTTGTAGTCGGTGTGCATCTGTCCGCTCTGGCTGGTGGCGTTGTCTACGCTCATACCGAGATTGAGTCCCATCGATCGCATTGCCGTGCCGGCGATGTTGTTTATCTCCGACTGCAGGAAGGTGCTGAGAGCACTGTTCATGGAGAACGACGAGGTATTGCCATCGGAGAGGTACATGCCGGAAACGAGCATGGTGATGGCCACTTTTCCGCGTTCCTCTGTGGTCATCGTGTTGAGCTCGTCCTGAATATTTACGTCGCCGGGTGCTTCGACGATGAACTGTATTCCCGGGCTACGGAGTGTTTGTGTGAGCTTCACTCCACAGTTGAAGTCAACAGGCCGTCCGCTTCCCCCGCCATCGTTGACGGTTGCCTTCACCCCTTCGGTGGCGGTGATATTGAGGATTGGATTCATGGCTTCGCCTGTGAACTCGAGGTAGCTGCCGCTCTGTATGTTGAATGTCTTTAGCGGAATGACCGGCAACGAATATTTCATCTCGCCGCTGTTGAGGGTATAGCGTCCGTTGAGCCTGATGCCATCAGAAGCGTTATAGCCCAGCCGGAGGTTGCCGCCGCCGAGGAGGTCGATGTAGTTCGACTTCTCCTGGTTGAGGGCACATAGTATGCGTGCTCCTTCGTCGATGCCTACGGAGAGGTTCATATCGAAGCCTTCTATTGCCGGTTTGGCTATCTTCTGCGGTATGGAGTCTTTCAGGTTGGTGAATCTGACGAGTTCCTCAAGCTGAGTATCGGTCGACAGTTCTGAGTCGCGTAGTATATAGGTCATGTCTGTCGATCCGAGCACATCGAGCTTACCTCTCATCTGGAGGCTTTCGAGCGGTCCTTTCATCGAGCCGAAGAAGTCGACGTAGGCGCTGCCGAATGCTTCTGAGCGTGGATTCTCCTTTGAGTCGATGAGTTTGAAATTCTCGGCTCGCATGAGTATGTCGAGTGTCATTCGGTCGAGATTGGTAAAGTCGAGGTTGCCGGCAATATTGAGCGGACTGTCGTTGTTGGCAAACATCTCGAAGTTCTCAAACATCAACCTGCTGCCAACAATCCTCACGGGGTCGTCGGCAAAGCGCATCTCCACGCCGTAGGGCTCGCTGTAGATATAGGATGAATCGAGATATACCTCGCCGTCGACTATCGGTCGGCTTAGTGTCCCGGCCAGCGACAGCTGTCCGTCGCCGTATCCTCGCAGCCCCACTATGCGCTGGGGGATAAATCCGTTGATCATATCGAGCGGAATGCGGTCGAGTTCCACCGTGGCTTGTATGCTGTCGCCGGAGGTGTAGGCACCTGTGAGAGCTGCCACCTGACGGTCGTCGCGGAAGAATATACCATCGATGAAATGTGATCCGTCGGCCTTCGGCATATAGACAAACTCTGTCGACAGGTTGCCGAGCAGACTCTTCTCGTAGGTCATCTTGTCTACTGCGAGGTTGGTTGACACCGACACCTCGCCGTCGGTCTGTACGAAGTGGAAGTCGCCGTCGATCACTCCGGTCACGTCGGGGGTATATGGCAGCACACTGAGTATCTGCGCCAGGTCGAATCGGTGGAGGCTGGCAGTGATGTCTTGCTGTGCTTCGGTGTTATCGTCGTTGCTGTAGAGCTGCAGTCCGGTGCCGTCGTCGGCGGCGAGCTTCAGGTCGGCCGAGACACGCATGCTGTCGGAGAGGAAGACGTAGTTGTGGTTTGCTGCACGGAATGTCTTATATCCGAGCATCGGGTTGGGGTCGGTGAACGACAGCCGTATGCCGTTTTCTTCGACAGCGGCCGAGAGTCCCACGTCGATACCGAGCTTGTCGTGGGTGTCGTAGACCTTTGCACTGAGGTCGGTACCGCTTTCGTTCAGTTTACCCGAGAGCAGGGCCCGGAAGGCATAGTCGGGATTGTCTTTGTTGTTCTGCAGCCATGCTGAGTAGCGTATGGTCTCGTCGGCGGTGGCTATTGTGGCGCGGATGGTGTCGATCTGGAATCCATCCATCGACAGCCTGTCGACGGCCACACTGCCGTTAATGCCTTGCTGCGAGGAGGTGTTCACGTCGATGTCGGCACGCTTGTAGCTATACCCGAGGCGATTGAGTTCGTGGGCAATGAAGTTGTTGTTGCCTGAGTGGAACCCGATGGAGGCATCTGGGAGGCGGCTCCGAAGGCGGCCGTAGTCGAACCGCCGCTCGGCTATCGTCTGCTTCAGTTCTTCGCCTATTGCGCCTATCTGTTTTCCGAGCTGCTTGTATCCGCCCGTGAGGTCGGCCCGCAGGCTGAAATCGCCGCCACTGACCGTGGCATGGGTCTTGTCCTTTGTGGTCTTCACGTCGAAGGTGATGTCGTCGGGACGATACACGCTGCCGTCCTCCTTCACCGTGATATCGCCCATCTCTCCGCTGACGTCGAAGTAGTCGTCCATGTCGGTGACGATGTCAAACCGTCCGCATGCAGCCAGGTCCATAGGCATCGTCGTCGCTCCGAGACGCTTGAGGTCGGCATTATGGATATCTCCCACGACGGTGGCCTTAAGATATTTCTCGCCTTTGATGCCGCTTACGTCGAACTGTCCTTTCACAAGCTGATTACTGCTGTCGATGTGGGCACCGACGACGCCGCTGCTGACGTTGGCATCGGCACGGATATTATCCAACTGATATCCTTGATAGCTGAAGCGGTCCACCTTGATGTCGGCCTTCAGCCGTGTGTTCTTGGCCATCAGGTCAGTGCCCTGACCATCTATGTTCACGCTTCCTGTGAACGGCGACAGGCCCATCCGCGGGAGGAAGTTCTGCAGCGGCAGAGCCCGGGCATTGAGGCGAGCGGAGTATGCCGTGCGCTGTGTGTCGTAGCTGACGCTGCCTTTAAGCACGCCACGTCCCTGACCGGCAGTGAACGTAGAGGCTATCGCCGAGCCGTTTTTCGTCACATGCCCGTCGAAACTGACACCGTAGGGGATATTCACTGTCTTTCTTGCGTCGGCAGGCATCAGCGACTTGACAAATCCCACATTTCGCGTCGTGGCCTTCACGTCGATGTCCATCCCCATCTCGCCATCGCCTCCGAGGTTTGTCACGTTGCCGCTCACTGTGGCATCGAGTGCCGACGGCATGTTCAGCCTGACGCCGTCGAGCCGCAGGTTCTGCATGCTGCCAGCCACACGGCCGTCGACCGTCAGAGGCTCGTCGGGCCACTGGCGACGCAGGTCGGCGGGCATGTCGCCGAGGAATCTCACTACATCCTTCTTGCCCAACGTGGCATGTATGTTCCCATCGAGCCGTCCGTCGGCAAGCATCGCAGCCGGCCCCATCCCTTCCGACGAGCCGTCGAGAGGATAATTGAGCGACATGGCTATCTCCGACGACGGCGTCTTCAGATGCATGTTCTTCAGTGTCAGGTCTTTGTCGTCCATGTGGACACGCCCCGAGAAATCGCTCACCTCGAGCCCCGTCTTCTCCTTGAAACGACAATGTCTGACGCCCACATCGATGTTTGGCGACTGTATCGCCAGCGAGTCGAGTCCGAGGCTGAGATTGCTGGCGCAGATATCGTCGCCCATTCCCAGCGACGGAGGTATGGTGCCCTTTGGCATATGAGCGTCGACCGCGCCGTCGGCATCGAGTTTTGCCACGGCATAGCGGCCCTTCTCAAGGTCGATGTCGACATCCTTTGCCGTGGCGGTGGTCATGTCGGTCTTCAGCCGCATGCCGTCGCCAAGCATGTCGAGGGCAAACTTAGTCTTCTCCAGCGCCACATCGCCGAGGTGTATCTTCCACGGCTTGGAGCTCGCGGTGGTATCTTCGGGCACACTGTCGTTCAGCGCCACGGCCACATCGCCGCCGTCGAGACGGAGCTTGTCCACATCGACAACGTTGTTTTTCAGGTCGACACCATGCAGCGAAGCATCGAGATTGTCGATCCGTCCCTTAATATGAGTGGAGGCAATCAGCCCGTCGGTGTCCACCTTTGCATGCTCAAGATGCAGGTTGTCGATGTCGACACGCCCTTTGAGCAACGGCCAGAAAGCGACGTCGGCCCTCACATGACCAATATCGGCAATGGTGTCAGCGTCCACGCCGAGGGCGGGCATCTCTTTTATCACCTTCACATCGTCGAGCCCGATGTCGAGGGGGAAGTCTATCTTCACGCGTCCTACGCTTATCTGCATGCCAGTCTTCTCCGAAGCATACTCGCATGCGCGTCTTGCCGCCCACTGCTGCACAGGGGGCAGATAGAGCGCCAACGCCAGAAGCAGCACGACCGCTGGCGGGACAAGCACGGCAATAGCCGCCCATTTCAAAGGCCTCTTCACACCTTATATATTTTTATACATGCAAAAGTAATGAAAGGAAAAGACAACACAAAGGAAAAGTAAAGTTTTTTTCAGCCCGACCCATCGTCAGGCAATCCACCGCACACCGACGACAATTTGTACTACCCTTTCGCCCGTTAACATGTTAATCTGTTAACTTGTTAATCTGTTAATTAGTCAAGTACATGGCTTTTGTACTCTGCGTACATGAATGTTGTACTCGTAGTACATTGGTCTTGTACTCGCAGTACAAAGCCCATGTACTGAAGCCATGGCATAATAATGCCGGCCTCAGGTAGTGTCCGAGGCCGGCTATGTGATTGTCTCTGCCTGAAGTTGACAGACGTGTCGCGATGTGGAAAACAGTCAGTCGTCGGAGGTTCCCCCGCGGTATTGCGCTGGCGTGGTGCCTGTCTCGCGCTTGAAAAGGGTGGTGAAATAGGCAACATCGCTGATTCCACACCTCATCGCCACTTCTATCATCTGCATCTTGGGATGCTCGCGAAGCAGACGGCGGGCACGCTGTATGCGCAGCATGGTGACATACTGGGAGGACGTCATGCCCGTGGTGGCCTTGAGTTTGCGGCCGAGCTGCTCGCGAGTGACATACATATGCATGGCTATCTCGCTGATGGCTACCTTGCCAGAATCCATCTGACTGAGTACCAGCGATGTGAACTTGCTGACAAAAGGCGAAAGAGCGTCTGTCGGCTCTCCCTCTGTCATAGGCTCTACTGATGTTGTCACATCGTCATCCTTAGGCTCTGCCTTTGCGATTTCCGACGGTCGGACGGTATGCAGCTGCTCGCTCAACGACCATTTCTCGCGAAGCATGCGGCGCATTTCGAGCAACTTGCGCACACGTATCTTCAGTTCGTCGGCATGGAACGGCTTCTCCATATAGGCGTCGGCTCCTGCTTCCAGTCCGCGCTCACGGTCTTGCTGGGTAACCTTAGCCGTGACAATAATCACGGGCACGTGGCTCGTCAGCTCGTCACTGCGCACTCGCCGGCAGAGCTCAAAACCGTCGATGCCAGGCATCATAACGTCGGTCACAATCAGGTCGGGCACCAGCTGACGGGCACGCTCGAAACCGTCGATGCCGTTGAAGGCAAAACTGACGGCAAACTCGGAAGGGATATTCCTGCCAATGTATTTTGCCACGTCGGGCGAGTCTTCCACTATCAGCACACGCAGGTCGCCCTCGCTGCTCTCGGTGTCGGCAGGAAGGGAGGTGTGGGTAAACTCCGACGGGACGTCGTAGACCTGCATGTCGCCCTCGGAGAGAGGAGCATAGTTGCCGGTGTCGTGGGTGAGAGGCATGGTTATGGTCACGAGAGTGCCTTCATCCTTGGTGCTCTCCATAGTTATGGTGCCTCCCATATTCTCTACTGCCATTTTCACCAGCGACAGGCCAATGCCCGTGCCGATGGTCTTGCGGCCGCTATCTGCCTGATAGAAGGGGTCGAAGACATGGGCCATGTCTTCCTCGGAAACACCGACGCCCTCGTCTTTTATCGTGAGCAACAGCGATTTATCTACCACGCTGGTGGCTACGATGATGTCTGTGTCGGGATGGGCAAACTTCACCGAGTTGCTAATCAGATTGGCAAGAAGCTTACGCATGTAATCGGGCACAAAGTCCATATAAATGTGCTCCTGCGATGTCTGATACTGCAGTCGCAGGTTGTGAGAAGAGGCCAGCGGCGTGTAGGCCTCCACTATCATTCGCACAAAGAGGACAAAATCGCCATGTGCCCACGGCTTGTCGACCTTGCCGTCGAGATGATGGAAGCGGGCTGAGTCGAGCAACTGATTGACCATCTGCAACAGCTCGCGCTCATGGTATTCGATGATGGATGCCTGATGGTGGACTTCGTCGATGTCGTCGGGCGACGACTGCTTCAGTTCTTCTGCCACCGACTGTATGACTGTCAGCGGCGTGCGGAACTCATGGGTGATATTGGTGAAGAAGTTGTCGCGCATGGCATTGATTTCCTGCAACATCTCTGCTCTTTTCTTACGCACGCGGAGGGCGAAGGTGAGCCACACGATGGCCGCTATGCTCGCAATCAGAACAAGCGCGGCTACCGTCCACGCCACACGTTTGTTGACTTTTTCTTCGTAGAACTGCCGCTCTGTCTGCTCGATGCGATCCATCTGACGCTTGCGCTCGCTGTTGACACGGATGTTCTGTATGTCGCTCATACGCTTCATGTTGAACATGCTGTCTTCGAGTGCGTTGGCCTCGACAAAGTTGCTCAGGGCCTGACGGTCGTTGCCGAGGCGGTTGTAGATGTCGTAATAGATTTTGTAGACGGATATCTGATGCTCGAGCGACTTTATTTCTTTTGCCTTTGCAAGTGCTTCGTCGAGATATCTAAAGGCTTCGTCGTCGCGGCCCGTATGATGGTATATCTTTGCCATCGAAATGCAGGAATTGAGTCCGTGGTAGGCGTCTTTCGACTTCTTCGAGAGCTCGTAGGCAGCGGCGTATTCGTTGATGGCCTGGTCGTATTGTCCGGCCTTCTCATACAGGCTGCCGTAGTGGTCGTGACACAAGGCGATGCCGACGTCGGAGCCTATCTCCTCGTTCTTCGCCATGGAGTTGCGATAGCACACCCAGGCGGAGTCGATCTGGCCTTCCATCTCGAAGATTGCTCCGAGATTGGCGTAGTTGATAGCCTGTCCGAGGGCGCTGCCGAGTTCTTTCTCTCCTTTCAGTGCGAGGCGGATGACGCTGTCGGCAAGGTGGGTGTTGTCTATGGAGAGGAAGATGTTTCCGAGTCCGTTCAGCGCCCTGACGCGGTTCTTACGGGCCAGGAACGACGTGCTGTCGCTGAAGGCATTGGAGAGTCCCAGCGCCTGATAGTGGTATTCGGTGGCGATATCGACAAATCCGAGGCGGCGATAGTTGGTGGCAATGTTGTTCAGTGCCCGCACCATCTCGATGGTATCATTTGCGTCGGTGGCGATGTTCAGCTCGAGCATGTGATATTCGTTGGCATCGTCGAAGCGGCTCTCGTTGCGCATGCGCTCACCGAGCTCCCTGTATACTGCTGCCCGGCCCAGTGCCCGGTGCTGCTCCTTGAACTTGTCTTCCAGCGTGAGCAGTTCGGCATCGGTCTTACAGTTGCCGACCAGGCTGTCGATCTCGCTACGATATTCGGCAGTGACGATGCCCTCACCCTCGTGCCGACACGAGGGTAAAGCGTAGACAACGGCAATTGCTGCCAGGGCAATAAAGACTTTAACAATAGATTTATCGAATCTCTTTAACATACTGGTTATGCGTCAGTTTAAGTTTTACTTTGTTGATGATTTCACTATGGTTTTATTCCACTCCGAACGAGTGCCATATCTTTTCTTCCGGCAATGGCGCTTCTGCGATGACGGTCTGTTTCGACACGGGATGGACAAACTCCACTCGGCGGGAGAGGAGCGAAATGCTACCGTCGGGATTTGAGCGCGGTGCACCATATTTCAGGTCGCCCCGGATGGGACAACCGGCTGCAGCAAGCTGACAGCGTATCTGGTGATGGCGCCCCGTGAGAAGCTCTATCTCCACGAGACAGTAGTTGTCGTTGCGGCCGACGACGTGATATTTTAGGCGTGCGAGCTTCGAACCGTCCACCTCATGGTCGTAGGCGTAGCTCTTGTTCTGGCGCTCATTGCGGGTGAGCCAGTTGGTGAGTTCGCCCTCAGACTGAGGGAAGGCGGGCTTGGTAATGGCCCAATATGTCTTGTGGACGTCGCCTCGGCGGAACATGTCGTTGAGTCGGGTGAGTGCTTTCGATGTCTTTGCGAAGACCACGAGTCCGCCGACGGGGCGGTCGAGACGATGGGCGACGCCGAGGAAAACGTTGCCTGGCTTCCCATACTTCTCTTTCAGGTATTGCTTCACGATGTCTGAAAGCGGGGTATCGCCCGTCTTGTCGCCCTGCACTATTTCGCCGCTGTGCTTATTGACGATTATGATGTGATTGTCTTCGTAGACAACTTCCATAGCTATTGCATGATAGGATAAAAGCTTGATTATTAAAGAGGTGCACAATCCACAGCCCAGTAGTCGGGTTGTCGGCGCTGAGATTGTGGATCGTGCACAGCGTGTTTTGGGTTTGGTTCTACATGTTCATTCCGCCGTCCACTTGTATCACCTGCCCACTGACGTAGCTCGACAGGTCGCTGGCGAGGTAGACGGCAGTGTTGGCAATGTCGTCGACGGTACCTCCGCGGCGCAGTGGAATCTTGCTGATCCACTCTTTGCGGATGTCGTCGGGAAGTGCCTGTGTCATTGCAGTGTCGATGAAGCCTGGAGCGATGGCGTTGGCACGTATGCCTTTAGGCCCCATCTCCTGCCCTATGCTCTTGGCGAGGGCGATGAGTCCGGCCTTCGATGCTGCATAGTTTGCCTGACCGGCATTGCCATGGACACCGACGACGGAGGCCATGTTGATGATCGAGCCGCTGCGCTGACGCATCATGATGGGCACACAGGCATGGATGAAATTGAACGCGCTCTTCAGGTTCACGGCGATGACAGCATCCCACTGCTGCTCGGTCATGCGGAGCATAAGGCCGTCCTTGGTGATTCCAGCGTTGTTGACGAGTATGTCGACGCTTCCAAATTCTTCTTTCACCTGCTTCACCACTTCCTCCGTCTGAGCGAAGTCGGCTGCATTGCTGGCGTAACCTCTCGCTTTCACTCCCTTGGCAGCAATCTCTGCTTCGGTTGCCTTACCGTTCTCGTCGATGACAAGATCGGTGAAAGCGATGTTGGCACCTTCTTCTGCAAACTTCAGGGCAATGGCTTTTCCAATGCCGCGGGCTGCTCCCGTGATGAGAGCTGTCTTTCCTTCAAGTAATCCCATATTAATTTGTTTTAATTGATTGATATTTCATTTTTTACCGGCGCAAGCAGAAGCCTTGGCCTGTTTCTTTTCCTATGGCTATTTCACGATGCTTTTTCCAAGGGCGCCATACACGAACTTTGCCACCAGAGGCTTGCTCGTCTCGGGGGTCATGCCGTGACCGAGGCGACCGTAGATAAACGGCACCTCAAGGCCCTTGATGCAATAGTGGGTGATATCGGCCACAAGGTCGACGTTGTCAATGTCAAACTCGCCGTCGGTCTTACCCTCGGTGTAGACCTTACGGAACAGCTGGATCTCGTCGTCGTCGAAGTTTTTCCTCACCTTCTCCACCATCCAGATGTTGCGGAAGAAGGCCGCACGCAGGTTGCCGTTTCTCATCACCGTCTCCTTGATCATGCTCAGGTGGGTGTAGATGAGTTCGATCACTTTCTCCTGCGGACGTATCTTTCGCGCCGCCACCTCGTCCATCTTGTCAGACAGACGCTCCAACTCGCCCTCAATAACTGCATAGTAGACCTCCTCCTTATTTTTAAAATAGGTGTAGAGAGTTCTTCGTCCGCGGCCGGATGCCAGGGCAATGTCGTTCATTGTGGTATTCTCAAATCCTTTCTGGGCAAAAAGCTGGCGGGCAACATCCACCATCATCTGACGCGTTTTAGATATCGACATGTCTTTCCTCGCTTTCTCTTAAGTATTGCACATCATGGTTATCATGTGCAAAATTAATCCGTTTCTTTCAAACAAACAAATATTTCCACAAAAAACTGCACATCGAATTTCAATGTGCAGTTTAGTTTATTGCTTTCCCCAAGACATACAAGCACTGCCCTTACAACAATATTTTAATGAGGCGCACGCGAGAATCGGGCCGAACAAAAACGAAGAAGCCCAGACGTCTTGTCTGAGCTTCTGTAGTTGCGGAGGCAGGATTCGAACGTGCGACCTCCAGGTTATGAGCCTGGCGAGCTACCAACTGCTCCACTCCGCGATGTTTTTTCGTTTTGCGGGTGCAAAGGTAATACAATTATTTCATCCAAACAAAAAAATATGAGGTTATTTTTGTTTCAGACTCTTTTTTTAGAAAAATAGAGAGATAAAAGACGAAAAACTTGACGTTTCGACTTCATAATTGTAACTTTACATCCGAAAAAATATAGACAAACAATGAAAATAGCATGAAAATACATCGTCTGTTAATCGCTATTGCACTACTGGCTGCATCGCAACAAACATCTGCCGCGGAATTAACTCCCGACCAACGATACGACCAACTGCAGAGAAATCTGGGTAAAGGATGGAACACGTGGGACGCGCGCACAGTGCTCAACCATGTCTATCTGCCCTACGGTCTCGCCGTGCAGCTTTGCCTGCTCGACGATGATGGCCACCGTGCAGATAAATTCCTCATCGGCGACCGCAGGGAGAACGCGCCACTGCTCCATCCCGGCCCGCACTCCTACGATGGCAGCTACACGTCGATCGACGTGAAATGGAACGGGACAGACATGCGTGTGGAATCGGCTGCCGAAGGCGAGAAAAACATCATCCTCGTCACCCCGGCCGCGAATAGCAGCACGGCAATGACGCTCGTAGTGAAGCCACAAGGTATGTGGAAGCGCGGCAACACACTCGCATACGACGATAACGAGTTCCGCATGTCACCCAACAGCATGCAGATGACCATCAAGGGACATATCGTGGGTGCACCGTCGCAACGGCTTGGGAAAGAGTATCATGTGCGGCTCGACCGACCGGTAGCCATTGTCTGCTCTGGCAGCGAGACAACCATCGCCGAGGCACAGCAGTTTGTGGAGAGCCACGGCAAACAGCTGGAGACGGAGAAGCGCCGGCAATATGGCTCCGACTACGACTGCTACAACGCCATGCAGAGTGTGCTGGGATGGGATAACATCTACGACCCCACCATCAGAAAGGTAATAACGCCCGTAAGCAGGATATGGAGTGTGGAGTGGTTTGGCAGCGACGACATGGGCGGCTTCACCCTCTTCTGCTGGGACACATACTTCGCCGCGATAATGCTCTCGGCAGGCAACAAGGAATTGGCATACGCCAACGCGATAGAGATTACCAAGGCTGCCGACGGACTAGGGTTTGTACCAAACGCCTACTTCAACAACGGCTTCCGCTCGCGCGACCGTTCGCAGCCACCGGTGGGCTCGATGGCCGTGTGGACTCTGTATAAGAAATATGGCGAGAAATGGCTACTGGAGTATCTCTACGACGAACTAATGGCATGGAACCAGTGGTGGATGGAGAAACGACTGAACAAGGGACTGCTCTCGCTGGGAAGCAACGAGTATGGCATGATAACATACTATCGCTCGGAGTATGCCCAGCACAGCCGATACGGTGCGATACTTGAATCGGGTTTAGACAACTCTCAGATGTACGACGGTGTGGAGTTTAACCCCAAGACTAGTCTGCTCGAACAAAACGACGTAGGCATCTCATCGCTATATGCTATGGACTGTGACTATCTGGCGCTCATTGCCGACGAACTTGGAAAGAAGAAGGATGCCCGTCAACTGCGCAAGCGTGGGGCGACAATGAAACGCAATCTGCAAGAGGTGTGGGACGAGAAGTCGGCATTCTACTACAACCGATCGACAAAAGACGGGACGCTCAACCGCCGCACATCGCCCACATGCTTCTATCCGCTGCTTGCAAAAGTGCCGACAGAAGAGCAGGCGCGCCGCATAATAGAGGCTCATCTGACCAATCCCGATGAATACTGGGGCGAATATATCATCCCCGCCACCCCGCGCAACGACCCCGCTTTCAGCGACAACGAATATTGGCGCGGCCGCATATGGGCTCCGCTAAACTTCCTTGTTTATATGGGGCTGCGCAACTACAATTTCCCCGACGTGCGCCATCAGTTTGCCGAGAAATCAAAGGCACTGTTGCTGAAGTCGTGGCTGAAGAATGGTTACGTGTTTGAAAACTACAATGCCACCACCGGCGAGGGCGACGACGAGGTGCGCAGCGACAAGTTCTATCACTGGGGAGCACTGCTCGCATACATCGCCCTGATGGAGAACAACGCAATAAAGAATGTAAAATAACACTGCCGACTACGACCCGCCACAGCCACATTATTATTATAATATCTGCGGGTGTTTTATGTTAAAAAAGGAAAAAACATTGTCAGAAAGATTGCCGTTCGGCTGAAAAGTATTACATTTGCACCCGCAAACGGGCAAGTCTCATACGGCCAGCTCCCTTTGAATCCCCCAGGACGGGAACGTAGCAAGGGTATTAGGTTGTAGCGGCGCGATATGAGCAGCTTGCCCACCCGCCTCTTTAGCTCAGTTGGCCAGAGCACGTGATTTGTAATCTCGGGGTCGTTGGTTCGAATCCGACAAGAGGCTCAAGATGTGATCAAAGAAAGGCATGAGAGTTTACTTTCAATGCCTTTTTTTATAAGATCTTGAAAGGACTGCCGCCGGCAGGCCATCGGATATTCAATCCGACAAGAGGCTCAGAAAAGAGCCGGTGGATAGCGCAAGCAATCATCGTTAAGGCTCAAGGACTCATCTCGCATAGCAGCGCAAGCTTGAACGCAGATGATCAGAGCAATAAAGCGCACGACAGCAAGACTGCCGTGCGCTTTATTCGTTTGCATGAAACGGTACTGGCGGCAGTACATGGGCCGTGTACTCAGAGTACATGAACGTTGTACTGCGAGTACATGGGCTTTGTACTGCGAGTACATGAATCTTGTACTGTAGTCGACACACGCGACCTCAGTCCCTGCCCAAGTGAGGAAAGGCAAGCAACCAATGGCAGGGCGAGGGATGGCTCTCCGCTCGGCTTGTATTAACTCTAACTACGTTGAAATTAAACTGCACCTCGGGATAGAAAATAAAAAACTTTCGTTTTTATTTTGCTCTCCGCTCGGTTTGTATTAACTTTGCTACATTGAAATCTAATATCCTTGCGATGAAAAGGCTTTTAATATCTGCAATCGCTCTATTCTCTGCTTTCTGGCTACAGGCAGAAGGCTTCAAGCCGTTGTCCACAGGCGACTACAAAGCCCAGCTCCAGGAGCTCCGCAGCCGGTGCCACCTTACGAAGGATGCACCCGAAGCCGACTATTTCTTCTTCGGCATGGGACGCCGGCAGAAGATGATATATCAGCATGGCCGGCTGACAACGCTCGACGGCAAGACCGTCGTTGCCGACCTTGGCAAAATGGAGAAAGACACGATAATGCCAGACAGATATGAGGTCGTGATCACGAAACGAAGCGGAGAGAAGATACGCATCTGGGAGGATGAGCGCGGAGTGTATATCGACGGCAATAGAATCGCCGGTACCAGCCAAAGAGTCAGGCTGCCGCTCTTCGCCGGCAAGCGCTACGACCGCGTACTGAGGGTGCTGCTCCACGAAGTGCTGTTCAACATACAACCCGACGGCAGCCCCCTACCCAATGCCGAGCTATACAGCCGACCGTTCTACCGCGACGCAGCCTACGCGATGATGGTGCTCAAGATAACAGGCAACGAAAGCGTGATGAAACCATGGGTAGTCGGCCTCAGCAACATCTACGACCATGCTCGCAGCGACGACTATGAGGAGTCGGACAACATAGGACAAGCCCTCTACATCATTTCGCCTTGGAAAGGCAAGACGAAGGCATTCCGGCAGAAACTCCTCAACGAAGCAGAGCGACTGAAAAAAGTGGGACCCAATGGCAAAAACTACATCTCCGGACTCGTCGACGGCATGGTATGTCCGGTCTACTCCACGGCATGGATCATCAAAGGAATGGAGGCCAACGGCATCGACACGAAGCTGTGGGCACTGCCCGACACGGCCGATAAATACACCGACCTGTGCTGGATGACGCCGGAACGCCGCACGGTGATGAAAGAGGAGACATACAAGGACACCTACGAATGGCAGACGCGACGGAAGAACATACGCATGTACCCCTATCTTAACGCTGCACGCGCCCACTACTACAACGACTTCAGCCTCGCCGTGATGAGCACGGCCGACTATCCGCTCACGTGGGAACAGGTGTGGAAAGACGACGGCGGACACGAATGCCGCACACACCTATGGCAAGCAGCAGAGCTGTTCCTATTGATACACAAATAATTATAACATAAGCAAGACATGAAAAGACTACTCACCGCCCTGACAATCGCCGCATTCCTCACGCTCGGAATGCAGCACACGCAAGCAAAGGAAAAATTCGTCATCAGCAAGAGCGAACTGCTCAACAAAATCAAAGGAGGCTGGGCAGCGCAGACAATAGGCTGCACATACGGCGGACCAACCGAGTTCGTTTACCAGAGCCGGATGATTCCCGACAGCATCAATATCGAATGGCCCGACGGACGCATGGCGTCGTACTACGAGAGAAATGCCGGACTCTACGACGACATCTACATGGACCTGACGTTCGTCGACGTGTTCGAACGCCTCGGGCTCGACGCTCCTGTCGACTCGTTTGCAATGGCTTTCGCTAACGCCGGCTACCATCTGTGGCACGCCAACCAGGCTGCACGCGTCAACATTCTCAACGGAATCATGCCCCCACTCTCGGGCGACTGGCGCTACAACCCCCATGCCGACTGCATCGACTATCAGATAGAAGCCGACTTCGCCGGACTCATGTCGCCGGCAATGCCAAACCAGGCGTCAAGGTTCTCCGACCGCATCGGACACATCATGAACTACGGCAACGGATGGTACGGAGGAGTGTTCGTCGGTGCAATGTATTCCATCGCGTTCACCACCGACAATATTGAAGAGATTGTGTCGGAAGCACTGAAGACAATACCAAAGCGAAGCACGTTCTACAAGTGCATCAGCGACGTCATTGCCTGGCATAAAATGTATCCCCACGACTGGAAGAAGACGTGGCAACTCGTGCAAGACAAATGGAGCGAAGACATCGGATGCCCCAACGGAGTGAACGACATCCTCAACATCGACGCCTCGCTCAACAGTGCTTACGTAGTGATGGGACTCCTCTATGGCGAAGGCGACTTTGCAAAGACACTCGAGATATCGACACGTTGCGGACAAGACTCCGACTGCAACCCCGCCACGGCAGGCGGCATACTCGGCACCGTGATGGGATATGACAAGATACCGGAAGTATGGATGAAACAATGCCGCGAAGTGGAAGACCGGAATTTCGCCCATACCTCGATCTCGCTCAACAAGGCCTACGACATGAGCTACCGCCACGCCCTGCAAGTAATAAAGCGCAACGGCGGAAAGATCGACGGCGACAAAGTCGTTATCAACAAGCAACGCCCGAAAGCCGTAAGACTCGAGGAAGGATTTAAAGGACTGAAATATGCCGGCAGCATCGATGGAATCGACTTCAACCACGAAAAACCGATTGAGTTCGACGGCGTGGGGCTCGTCATCGGAAGCTGGTACAGAGGAGAAAAGCCCGACTACGTGGCCGACATCGAAGTCGTCATCGACGGCAAAGTAGTGGGACGCGTAAAAGCACCACAACTGTACAGGAAGCGACTGCCAGAGATATTCTGCAAGTACGACCTGAAGCCCGGACACCACAAAATGCAGGTCCGCCTGCTCAATCCAAACAAGGACAACAGCTTCCACATGGGAAAAATTAGTTTCTACGATAAAGTGAAATAATATGGAAGGAAAAAAGAAAATAATAGTTGTGGGCAGCTGCAACACCGACATGGTGATACGCGTCGACCACCTGCCCCTGCCCGGTGAGACCATCATCGGCCACGACTTCATCACCAACCAAGGCGGCAAGGGCGCAAACCAGGCCGTTGCCGTGTGCCGACTCGGGGGCGACACTGCGTTCATAGCACGCCTGGGCAACGACGGCTTCGGCGCAAAATCGCTCCAGCTACTCACCGAAGAAGGCATCGACACGTCGCACGTCTGCCTGACAGACGGAGTATCGACGGGAGTAGCACTCATCCCTGTAGAAGACAGCGGAGAAAACTCCATCATCGTTGCCAGCGGTGCAAATGCAATGCTCTCGCCCGACGACATCGACAAGGCAGAGCCACTCTTTGAAGATGCAGCCATTCTGCTCATGCAGCTCGAGACACCCATCCCCACACTCATCCGCGCAGCACAGATAGCAAAAGAGCATGGCGCAACGGTCGTTCTCAACCCAGCCCCCTACCCCAAAGACGGGCTACCCGACCAACTGCTGCAGCTCGTCGACATCATAACACCCAACGAAACCGAAGCAACAGGCATGAGCGGAGTGAAGGTCGACAGCGAAGAAGCTGCCATCAGAGCTATACGCGAGATAAAGAAACGCGGCATCGAGAAAGTGATCATCACCGCCGGAGCCGCCGGAGCCTATACAGAACTCAAAGGATGCCTCGTCAACATCCCGACTCATAAAACGAAAGTCGTCGACACCACTGCAGCGGGCGACACTTTCTGCGGAGCGCTATGCGTAGCGCTGAGCCGGGGTGCAGAACTCACCAGCGCCATCAGTTTCGCAAACAAGGCAGCATCGCTGAGCGTCACGCGATTAGGAGCGTGGATGAGTATTCCCTATGAGAAAGAAATCATACATTAATCAATAAATTTTAAAAACTATGTTCATTGTAAACAGTTATCTATTAGCCGTCATTCTGTGCGTTGTCACAATGATGTGCTGGGGTTCGTGGGGTAACACCCAGAAACTTGCCGGCAAGAGCTGGCGCTACGAGTTGTTCTATTGGGACTATGTGATTGGCATCGTATTGTTCTCGCTGCTCATCGGCTTCACGCTCGGCAGCATCGGCAGCCAGGGCCGCAGTTTCGTTGAAGACCTGTCGCAGGTGTCGTGCTCCACATTCGCGTGGATCATCATCGGCGGTATCATCTTCAATCTGTCCAACATCCTGCTCAGTGCCTCCATATCGCTTGCAGGCATGTCGGTTGCATTCCCCGTCGGTGTGGGACTCGCTCTTGTGCTGGGCGTGATTCAGACCTACATCCTTCAGGCAAAGGGCAACCCCGTACTGCTCTTCCTTGGCGTGGCACTCGTGGTTGTGGCCATCGTAGTGAACGGCATCGCCTCGGGACGCATGCAGAAGAATTCATCGAGCGGAAAGAAAGGCATCGTGCTGGCAATCATCGCCGGTGTGCTGATGTCGTGCTTCTACTATTTCGTAGCCAAAGGCATGGACCTCGACAACTTCGAGCAGCCCGCAGCCGGCATGGCAACTCCCTATACGGCATTCTTCATCTTCGGTCTGGGCATCTTCCTGAGCAACTTCCTCTGGGGCACCATCGCCATGAAGCACCCTGTTGAGGGCGAGCCCGTCAGCTACAGCACATACTTTAAAGGCAGCTGCAAGCTCCACCTCGTTGGCATTCTCGGCGGTTGCATCTGGGGACTCGGTACTGTTCTCAGCTACATCGCAGCAGGCAAGGCAGGAGCAGCCATATCCTATGCCCTCGGACAAGGAGCACCGATGATTGCTGCTCTATGGGGAGTGTTCGTATGGAAGGAATTTAAAGGTGCCGACAAGAAGACAAACCAGTATCTTGCCATTATGTTTGCATTCTTCATCCTCGGCCTTGCAATGATTGTAGTTGCAGGAAAGTAACAAGAAGAAAAAGGCAATAAAAAAAGTAGCAAGAGGTGAGCAGGATGTCCTGTATAGACAATGTTTATGTCTATATCATGGGCGAGAATCTCACTTCTTGCTACTTGTTTTTTCTCAAATCGGCTTTTTTTCAATCCAATGGCCGATTTGGGATTATCCCTACACTGTCAGTTTCTTGTGTCTTTTATAAGTCGTTCCATTGCAGGAATGCTTATCTCTCCTCGTGTATGCTTCAGCAGACCCTCGTCCTCCATGCGGGCAATGGTCTTCGAAAGAGCATAATAGTTCACTCCTGTCTCCTCGGAAAAACGTCTGAGCTTAATATGAATGTCTTTTCTCCCGGCCGGACGCAAGCAGTGCAGTTGCAGGAAGCGAGCTATTGCCTCGGCTGGAGTGCGCGGCGGAACGCGCCATAGCCGGCGATAGAGCATCTGACTGCTCGTGGACAGAAAGCTGAAAAGATTAAACCGGAAGACTTCGTTCACTTCAGAAATGCGAACGAGATCGCGCTTGGAAAGAACGAGATAGCTGCATGTGGTCAGTGCCGTGAGCGTACAGACGAAGTACTGATTTTTGCCAAACAACGTCTCTGGCTGGAATGCAAATGGCGAATCGAGATATTCGGTAAGAGAATAGGCACGGTCGTCGGAATAGGAAGTAGTAGTCACCTTTCCCGATATCATGAAAATGACATGATCGCTCGCCTCGCCCTCACGGGCAATCGCCTCGCCTGCCGTCACCTCGTGGAAGTCGAGACGGGCATAGCCCGCTATCTCGATGACGTCGTCGTAGCTGAGCCCCGAGAACAACGGGAGCGACAGTAAGCGATTGAATATTTCCTTTGAGTTTTCCATCCTTTACTTTTCTTAAGTAAATATCCGTCGGAGCCTGCACGAAAAACACAGGAATAACCTTTATTACAGGCTACTTGCGCGAAATGTTCTGCCATATCCGATGGGCTCCGTCGTCGCCGGCACAGATAAACAAGGCACGGAGTTCGCGGTGCTTCTCGAGCAACTGCCGTGCGCGTTCCTCACCCATCACCATAAAAGCAGTGGCATAGGCATCGGCAACAGCACAGGACGGAGCAATGACCGTGGCAGAGAGGAGCGAATGACTCACGGGCCGACCTGTATGGGGATCTATCGTATGGGCATATTTCTTTCCGTCGCGCTCATAGAAATTGCGGTAGTTGCCACTCGTGGCCATAGCGCAATCGGTAATAGTGAGAACGGTGTCGAGCTCGTTGATATTCTGAGCTATATCTTCCACTGGCTTATTCACCCCCACCGACCATTGTTTCCTATCGGGATTCACCCCGCTGGCAACAATCTCGCCACCAATCTCTATCAGAAAATTCTTCACTCCGCGGCTGCGAAACATACGTGCCACCACATCGCAGCCATATCCTTTGGCCACAGCACTGAAGTCGAGCATCGTACGGCTGTCAGCCTTAGTGAGAACAGACTTTGCGCCTTTCTTTGCAACTTTCACTCCCTGCTGCCCAACGAACGAGCGCAAACTGTCGACAACTTCATCTGAAGGAAACTCCGACGACTTGAACCCAAACCCCCATGCATTAACGAGCGGAGCTACCGTCACATCGAATGCCCCGGAGGTCTCGCTATTGATACGCTCTGCCAAGCCGAACACTTCGAGAAACATCTCTGAAAGTGCCGTCTCCTCGTTGCAGTTTATATGGGAAACTGTGGAGGTATCGTTGAACATCGAGAATTCGCTGTCAACTTTTCTCAGTTCTTCTTCGATGAGTTGCTGCATGTCGCGTTCAGCCTGATATGTGGCATGATAATATGTGCCGAACACGCGCCCCTGGTTCTTCACATAGGGTAAACTGGCATTCTGCTTCACTATCAGCACCGTGCCTACAATGAGCAGCAGGAGGAAAAGTATCTGGAAAACAAGCTTTTTCTTCGTCATAGTTCGAATGTGATATTGAACGTTCCTCCGAGCCGCGAGTTACCCGACCGCCCATACCCCGGGACATACCACGGTGCGCCGTTGTCGCCATCGGAGTGTACGAGCCGGCGGCGGTATCTCACCGTCCACCCCAGCCGCAACGGACCGGCAATCTTTGCATCCACACCGGCGACAAGCTCCATCCAGTGTTGCGAACATTTTATCCCTTCGAGCGCAAACTGCTTCTCGTCCTTCCATTTCGGATCTGTCACAACGGGGCCTTCGACATCGTATTTGAAAGAAGTGAAGGCATAGCGTATACCTCCAATGATACGATATATATCATGCCGGTTCTTGGTCAGATTGAAGTCGACGCCCACCTTTCCGTATGGCCCGCTCGTCTTATATCGCATCTCTGAATTGGGATCGTCGGCATCGGCCTTGCCAAGTCCGCCTTCAAACACGACAAACAGTTTGTCTTTCAGATTGACATGCAGCCCGCCCTCATATTGACCGTAGGAACTCAAGTGCATCTGTGCTGCTCCCACGGCATCTACCGATACGGCAATCCCACGAAACAGCCGGGTGCTGTCTTTCTTGGCAGCCTCCGCAATGTGCTTCTGAGCAAAGGCCGGGCCGACTACCAGCAGCAGCAAGCTAATCAGCAGCAGCCTTAAGGCGGAGGTATATGTTTGGGTTCTGCACATCATAAGTCACTTTGGGGTTTGCTATCTCGATTGATTCTATTCGGTTGGTAGTCGTCGAGGCACCGGTGATATTGTGGAAATACGCAGGATGACAGTCGACGGCCTCGAAATGTGGAATATTCTCTTTTTCGATAGTGACGGTGTCGAATGTCACATTGCCGTCGGCATCTGTGAAACGGAACAACAACACGTCGGCCGGTCGCACATAGCTCACAGGCAGATAGAAGCTGTCTACGTCGACGGCTCGGTTCAGATATACGGTGTCGAGGTCGCTCGAGAGCAGGGCATATACGCTGAGGGTGTCGGTGAGCGTAGTCACATCGCCGACAAGCCGATACTTCATCTCCACCTTCGCATTGAACGGGCAGTCGATAGACGAGCACGCAGCAAATGCCACCGACGCCACAAGAAAGAATACCATCTTACGTATTTTCATATATCTGCTCGCTACTCACCTACTTACTTCTCAACTCTTTATCCCTATCGTCTTTGCTATCTGATAGTCGTTACGGCTCTGCGAGCTACGGCTGATCAGGTCGCCGATGAAACCGGCGAGGAACAGTTGCGTGCCTATCATCATCATCGTGAGCGAGATGTAGAAATATGGCGAGTCGGTCACGAGTCGGGCCGGTATGCCACTGGCGAGGCAATAGAGCTTGTCGACGCCAATGACGATGGCTGCTATGAATCCGATGAGGAACACGAGGGTGCCGAGGAAGCCAAAGACGTGCATGGGCTTCTTTCCGAAATTGCTGAGGAACCAGAGCGTTATAAGGTCCAGATAGCCGTTGAAGAAGCGATTGAGCCCGAACTTCGACTTGCCATACTTTCGTGCCTGATGGTGCACCACCTTTTCGCCAATCTTGTCGAAACCGGCGTTCTTGGCAAGGTATGGGATGTAACGGTGCATCTCGCCGTAGACCTCTATGTTCTTCACCACTTCTGCACGGTAGGCTTTTAGTCCGCAGTTGAAGTCGTGAAGGTTCTTGATGCCGCTTATCTTCCTTGCTGTTGCATTGAAGAGTTTGGTAGGTATGGTCTTCGAGAGTGGATCGTAGCGTTTCTGCTTATATCCCGACACGAGGTCGTAGCCTTCCTCGGTTATCATGCGATAGAGTTCGGGAATCTCGTCGGGCGAATCTTGCAGGTCGGCGTCCATCGTTATCACGACGCGGCCTTTGGCCTCTTTGAATCCGCAATAGAGTGCGGGACTCTTGCCGTAGTTGCGGCGGAACTTGATGCCACGCACTTTGTCCGACCGCCGGCCAAGTTCTTCTATCACATCCCACGAGCGGTCGGTGGAGCCGTCGTTGATGAAAATCACTTCGAAGGTGAAGCCCTCCGAGTTCATCACTCGCTCAATCCACTCGTATAGCTCGGGAAGAGATTCCTCTTCGTTGTACAGGGGCACGACAACGCTGATGTCGGGCCATATCTCATTGTTTATATTCACTACTGTTTCCATTTATTCTGTTTTCAGTTTTCAGTTTTGAGTTTTCAGTTTTGGGCTTTCGGTTTTGGGTTTTCAGTTTATGCCTTCTTCATTATCGCAGCGATGGGCAGTGCGAGGATGAATCCAATGACAATGTTCTGCATCATGAACATGAACGCCACGTTGATGGCTCCCAGCTGCTGGAACGTATCCACCGAGGCACTTAGTCCGTCGACGTCGAAACCTGCCTGTCGGTAGACGTCGGCTCCTTGCGCAATGGCTGCGCGGAGCATGTTAAAGAACGTGCCGTGGTCGAGGAACTGGAAGTAGATCACCTGCACGAAGGCGAAGATGATTGCCGCATAGAAAAAGGTATATACCGTATATGCGAACGCGCGCCGGAAGGATATGTGTCCCTCGAGTGCATTGTCGCGAAATGATTTCAACCGCCATCCTACCAGAAATGGCGTGGCAACGGCCATCAGGGGCGAGAGGGCATTGGCCGGAAAGAGTATCATCAGCGCAAAGCTTGCCGTCCAAAACAGGCCAAGGATAGCACCGTCCTGACGGGCAAAGGCCTTCAGCTGTATAAGTGATACAGGGTTGATCGGTTTCAATTTCTTTTTTCTCCTATTTTTTGCATTAAAACGTTAGACAGCGCAAAGTTAAGAAAAAAAAAGAATATATGCATCATAACGGGAAGAAAAAAGAGGCAAGAGGCAAGAAG
>JAFUVV010000012.1 GCA_017477435.1 Prevotella sp. | reverse complement strand
GTTAATGGGAGTTATCGGGAGTTAGTGGTCTTCGACCACGGGAGTTAACAGACATATGCAATTCTATTGTCCGTTTACTCCGGCGAGCGCAGCGAGCTAACTCCCGTTAACTCCCGTTAACTCCTACTTGCGAAAGTTGAAATTATCATTTGTCATTTATCTTTTTTCCGGTTTGCTATAGCCAGTCCGATGAATGTGATCAGTCCGTTAAGCATGAGCAGTTCGTAGCCGAAGTGGTAGCCTGTGGTGTGGAGCGTAAGCACTGATATTGTGTGACATACTATGGGCGATGCCATGCAGATGATGTATGGTGCCGGGCCTTCGTTGTGGGCTGTGGCGGTGTCTTTGCCGAGCAGGATGGCGTAGGCAAACAGTCCGAGCAGCGGTCCGTAGGTGTATGAGCATAGTGTATAGATGGCATCGATGATGCTGCTGGAGTTGAGATTGTCTACGGCTATGATTATTGCCACGAACGTGATGCCCATTGCGATGTGGATCTTGCGCCGCAGTCGCTTGTCGTCGGGTCGTCGGAAGATGTCCACGCATGTACTTGTCGTCATTGCCGTCAGTGCCGAGTCGGCCGATGAGAACGATGCTGCCACCATCCCGAGTGTGAAGAGCACTACCACGTCCTGCCCCAGGAGCCCTGTGGCTGCGAACATCGGCAGCAGCTCGTCGCCTTTTGCCGGCAGGGGGATGCCTTTCTGGGCTGCGAGTATGGTGAGCAGTACGCCCAGCGAGAGGAACAGCAGGTTGGCGGGGACGAAGAGCGTGCCGTAGGTGCACATGTCTTTCTGCGCATCGCGGAGACTGCGGCAAGTGAGGTTCTTCTGCATCATGTCCTGGTCGAGACCCGTCATGACGATTACGATGAAGATGCCCGAGAAGAACTGCTTGAAGAAGTTCTGCCTCGACATCCAGTCGTCGAAGACGAACACGCGCGACCCCTCGTCGGCTCGTATGGCGGCTATTGCTTCCGATGGCGTCATGCCGAGCTGTCGCACCACGCCCACTATGATCAGCGTCAGCGCCGCAAACATGCAGACGGTCTGCAGCAGGTCGGTCCACACGAGGGTGCGTATGCCCGAGCGGCGCGTATATACCCAGATGAGGAGCACCATTGCCGTCACCGTCAGAGGAAACGGGATGCCATATCCGGCGAGCATGAAGCGGTGGAGGATCATGCACACCACGTAGAACCGTATGGCTGCGCCCGTCATCTTCGACACCAGGAAGTATGCTGCTCCTGCGCGATACGACGCGAGTCCCAGCCGCCGGTCGAGGTAGGAGTAGATTGTCGTGAGGTTGGCTCGGTAGAACAGTGGCAGGAGGAGAAATGCCACAATGATGTATCCGATGATGAATCCGAGGCACGTCTGCAGATAGGTCATCTGCGTCGTCATCACCATTCCCGGCACGCTGACGAACGTCACTCCCGATATCGACGCCCCTACCATTCCCAGCGCCACGACATACCACGGCGACTGCCTACGTCCGCGGAAGAACGTGTCGTTGTCGTCGTGCCGCGACGTCAGGCGGCTCAGCACCAGGAGGAGTGCAAAGTAGGCTATGACGGTTGTGAATATCAGCATCGCAGTGAGTCTGGGAAGGCATATGCGCCCCGTTTCGTAGGCAAAGTTCGCCCTTTTTCCTGAGATGAGCAAATAATTCTTCCGGTTTTGCTATTTGGCACGGCTTATCGGAGTACAAGGCCTTTGTACTGCAAGTACATGGCTCTTGTACTCCAAGTACATGACTCTTGTACTCCGAGTACATGGGCTTTGTACTGTTGTCGGGGAAGATGGATGACGGTGTCGGTCGTCGGAGTTGATGGCGATTTTTTAGTGTTGTAGGCTTGCTGATGTTCGCTTTTTTCCGTAACTTCGCAGTTGTTATGACCGAGCGAAAGATTATCCACGTCGACATGGACCAGTTTTTTGCTGCCGTTGAGCAGCGCGACCATCCCGAGCTTCGTGGCCGCCCGATTGCGGTGGGCTACGATGGCGAGCGCGGTGTTGTGTCGACGGCGAGCTATGAAGCGCGTCGCTTTGGAGTGCATTCGGCGCAGTCGGTGAAGGTGGCGAAGCGCTTGTGCCCGCAGCTGACGATCGTGGAGGGCGACTATAGGAAGTATAAGGCCGTGTCGAGGGAGATTCACAGCGTGTTTCATGAGTACACCGATCTTGTCGAACCACTGTCGATCGACGAGGCATTTCTCGATGTCACCGTGAACAAGCGCGGCATGGAGCTGGCGGTGGACATCGCCCGCGAGATAAAGGCCGAGATATTCCGCCGCACTCAGCTCACTGCCTCGGCAGGGGTGTCGTATTGTAAGTTCTTGGCAAAGGTGGCGTCGGACTGGCGCAAGCCCGACGGACTGTGCACGATACATCCCGACCGTGCGCTCGACTTCATTGCCCAGCTGCCGATAGAGAGGTTCTGGGGAGTGGGCGAGAAGACGGCGGCGAAGATGCACTGGATGGGCATCTTCAACGGCAGTCAGCTTCGGCAGGTGTCGCTGGAGCATCTCACTCAGGTGTTCGGCAAGGCCGGAAGTGTGTTCTACGACTTTGCCCGCGGCGTGGACGAACGGCCGGTCGTGACCGACTACGAGCGGAAATCGGTGGGTACGGAGCGCACCTTCGAACAGGATATATGGAAGCGTGCGGCGGTCGTGGCAGAGCTGTATCACACGGTGATGGAACTCCTGTCGCGCATAGAGAAGAGCGACTTCTCAGGCAAGACGCTGACGCTGAAAGTGAAGTTCTATGATTTCACTCAGATTACCCGCAGCATGACCGCCAACCGCGACCTGCGTAAGAAGGACGACATACTGCCCCTGGCTAAGCAATTGCTTAGCGAAGTCGACTATGGCCACGACCGTCCCATCCGCCTGATGGGGCTCAGCGTGTCGAATCCTACCACCGCCGACGACACAAACCGCTGGGAGGAGCTATGGCTGGAGTTTGACGAGTTAACGGATTAACGGATTAACAAGTTAACACCATGTTGAGTGAGATAATAATCGCTCCCACTACTCTGAATGTTAATCTGTTAATTTGTTAATCCGTTAATTTGTTTCAGTATTGCCACGGCAGCCTCTGCTGTCGGGACATTTGCCACGTGCATGAATCGCTTCCCTTTCGATTCGCGGAATCCGGCACGACGCACGTTGTGGGTGACATAGTCGATCACCCTTCCGAACGTGTCGCTCTGATAGTAGGCACTGTCGGGGTTGCTCACGAATTGCATGCTCATATTCCCTTGTTTCAGTATTATTCGTTCGCATCCCAGCCGCTTTCCGTGGCGGCGGAGTGATACCACCTGCAGCAGCTCCTCGCCCTCGCGGGGCAGCTTTCCGAAGCGGTCGACGAGCTTGCGACGGTATTCCTGCAGGTCGCTGTCGCTCTCTATGTTATCCAGCTGGCGGTAGAGGAGCATGCGTTCCGATGATCCAGGCACGTATGTATCGGGGAAATACATCTCCAGGTCGCTCTCCACCGAGCAGTCGTCGACGAAGTCGTCGCCGGAGAGTTGTTCGCCAGCTGCCATCTGCTCGCGGTAGATGTCGCCAAACTCCTCGTTCTTGAGTTCGGTCACAGCCTGAGTGAGTATTTTCTGGTAGGCCTCGTAGCCCAGGTCTTCCATGAATCCGCTTTGCTCAGAACCGAGCAGATTGCCCGCTCCGCGGATGTCGAGGTCTTGCATGGCGAGGTTGAACCCGCTGCCGAGCTCGGAGAAATTCTCGAGCGCCTCAAGGCGTCGGCGCGCTTCGGTGTTGAGTAAGCTCTTGGGAGGAGCAAGGAGATAGCAGAACGCCTTTTTGTTCGACCGCCCTACACGGCCACGCATCTGATGGAGATCCGATAGTCCGAAGCGGTGAGCATCGTTGATTATGATGGTGTTGGCATTGGGGATGTCGACGCCGTTTTCAACGATTGTCGTTGATAGTAGCACGTCGTAGTCGTGGTTGATGAACCCCAAGATTACGTTTTCCAGTTCCTCGGGCTTCATCTGTCCGTGTCCGATGGCCACTCGGCAGTCGGGAATGTGCTTCAGTATCAGCCGTTGTATCTCGGGCAGGCTGTTTATGCGGTTCGACACGAAGAACACCTGTCCGTCTCTGCTCATCTCGAATTCTATAGCATCCTTTATCACCTCGTGTCCGAATGTCGTCAGTTCGGTGTAGATGGGGTATCGGTTTGGCGGCGGCGTGCGCATGATGCTCATGTCGCGAGCCCCCATGAGAGAGAACTGCAGGGTGCGGGGTATCGGCGTTGCCGACATGGTGAGCGTGTCGACGTTGGTCTTCATTTGGCGCAATTTCTCCTTTACTGCCACGCCAAACTTTTGTTCCTCGTCGATGATGAGCAGTCCCAAGTCGTGCCATCGCGTGGTCTTCGATATCAGTTTGTGTGTGCCCACGATGATGTCGATGCGTCCGTCGGCGAGGTCGGCAAGTATTTCCTTCGTCTTCTTCGCACTTCTTGCCCGCGACAGATATTCCACCCTGACGGGCATTTGTCGCAGTCGCTCGCTGAATGTCTGATAGTGTTGGAATGCGAGCACCGTTGTCGGTACGAGCACAGCCACTTGCTTCGAGTCGCATGCAGCTTTGAATGCCGCCCGTATGGCCACCTCTGTCTTGCCGAATCCCACGTCGCCACACACGAGGCGGTCCATCGGTCGCTGGCTTTCCATGTCGGCCTTGACGTCGTGGGTGGCTTGTATCTGGTCGGGTGTGTCTTCATACATGAAGCTGGCCTCGAGCTCTGTTTGCAGGTAGCTGTCGGCACTAAAGGCAAATCCATGTTCGTGTCGGCGCTTGGCATATAGCTTTATGAGGTCGCGGGCAATGTCTTTTATGCGTTTCTTCGTGCGCTCCTTCATGCGCTCCCATGCCCCGCTGCCGAGTGTGGCAAGTCGTGGCGGTTCGCCCGAGGAGGAGCTGCGGTACTTGCTCACTTTGTAGAGGGCGTGGATGCTCACGTCGACGATGTCGCCCCGCTGATAGATGATGCGTATCATCTCCTTGTAGGAGTCGCCGGAGGGCACTCTGACCAGTCCGCCGAACTTGCCTATACCGTGGTCGATGTGCACGATATAGTCGCCGGGCGACATTTCTTGCAGCTCTTTCATGGTGAGCGCCATCTTGCCCGAACGTGCCACGTCGGTCTTGAGATTATACTTGTGGAAGCGGTCAAATATTTGATGGTCGGTGAATATGCAGAGCCTCATGTCGTTGTCGGCATATCCCTCGTGGAGCGTCTTGTCGACGGGAGTGAAAGCGATGCCGGCATTGCTTCCGGCGTCGTCGGCGCTGAGGATTTCGGTCAGTCGCTGTTGCTGTTTCTGGCTGTCGGCGAGGATGCAGATTTCGTAGCCTTTGAGAAGATAGTCTTCGAGTACGGTCTTGAGCAGCCGGAAGTCTTTGTGGAACAGCGGTTGTGGCGATACAGAATACTTCATCGTGGCCTGGTGACGTGCCTTTCCCGGACCATATTCCACGAGCTTGAACTGCCTTATTATCCCTTCGAATGTCTTCCCGTCGACGAGCATGCTTTCCCTGCTTAGCCTGCGCATGGTCTCTTGGCGTTCTGCCTCGGGCAGTCCTTCGAGCTGTTCCACCATTGCTTGCGAGGCAAATCCTTCGTCGTAGATGCGTGCGACGGTCTGGCAGACGAATTCTATGTCTTTTGCTACGACGACGGCGTCTTTTGGCAGGAAGCTGAGGAAGGGTGTCTTGTCGGTGCTCAGTGCCAGTTCGGGCACGATGTCTATCTCGTCTTTGTTCTCCTTCGACAGCTGGCTTTCCACTTCGAATGTGCGTATGGTGTCGATTTCGTCGCCGAAGAAGTCTACTCGGTAGGGCAGTTCGTGGGCGAAGCTGTAGATGTCGAGGATGCTTCCCCTGACGGCAAATTGCCCTGGCTCGTAGACATAGTCTACTTCGCGGAATCCCACGTCGCGCAGTCGCCGCTCGAGCATCGTCAGGTCGACGTTTTCTCCCCGCCGCAGGTGGATTGTCTTTTCGCTGATGTTGCGTTGCGATACGACCATCTCGGCGAGTGCCTCGGGGTGGCTGACGATGAGTGTAGCCCTGCCGTTGTTGTCTTTCCTGCGGCCCTTTGCTGCCGAGAGCTTCGACAGCACCTCTGTGCGGAGTATCTCGTTGGCGGCATCTCGCTGTGCAAACTTCACCGATCGTCGGAACGATGAGGGCAGGAGCATTGCTCCGTCGTTGCCGAGTATCTGGCGCAGGTCGTTGTAGAAGTATCCGGCCTCGTCGCTGTCGGAGAGGATAAAGAGGAATGTGGTGTGTGTTGTGTCGGCGATGGAGGCGAACAGCATGGGTGCGGCCGACGACATTAGTCCCTGCAGGAAGATGGTTTTCACGTTTCCGTCTTCCAGCAACTTCTTCAGGGCGCCGGCCTTTGCCGATGCTCCATATTTTTCCCGTAAAAAGTCTATGGTCATTTATTAAGTTGACGAGTGGGCAGGTGGTGGAGCGGGAGGGTGATGTGAATATTTCATTCCATGCTCCATGCTACTCACTCCTCATGCTTTTGCCTTTGGATATTTTCGGAACCATCCGTCCCATCTGAGCCGCATCACGCCGAAGAATGCCTCGGAGAATATGCCTCCGCTCATCTTGCTCGTGCCTTCACGACGGTTGACGAAGACTACGGGTACTTCCTTTATCTTGAATCCCATCTTGTATGCCGTGAACTTCATCTCTATCTGGAAGGCGTAGCCTTTGAAGCGTATCTTGTCGAGCTCGAACGTCTCGAGCACGCGGCGGCGGTAGCACTTGAATCCGGCTGTGGTGTCGTTGACCTTGAACCCTGTTATCATTCTGACGTATTTCGACGCGAAGTAGCTCATCAGTACGCGTCCGATGGGCCAGTTGACTACGTTCACTCCGCTCACGTAGCGCGATCCGATGGCCAGGTCGTAGCCTTCGTCGTGGCATGCCGAGTAGAGTCGCGGCAGGTCGTTGGGGTCGTGGCTGAAGTCGGCATCCATCTCGAAGATGTAGTCGTAGGAGCGCTCCAGTGCCCAGCGGAAGCCCTTGATATAGGCGGTGCCGAGGCCCAGCTTGCCTTCGCGCTCGACGATGAACAGCCGGTCGGCAAACTCGGTGGCTATCAGATTCTTCACTATCTGTGCTGTCCCGTCGGGGGAGCCGTCGTCGATGATGAGGATGTGGAAACACTTCTCGAGCCCGAACACGGCACGGATGATTTTCTCGATGTTCTCCTTCTCGTTGTAGGTAGGGATGATTACGATGCTGTCGCTGCTGTTCATGATAGAGAGGGTGTTATATATTAAATAATGTCTTATTACACTTGCAAAGATAAGTATTTATGTTAAAAAACGATAGATATTTCTTTTGTTTTTCTCATTTTTTGTTTTCAGCGGCGCTGGTGCGGCCTGTTTTCTGCAGTACAAAGGCTTTGTACTCTCAGTACATGGCTCTTGTACTCCGAGTACAAAGCCCATGTACTCCGAGTACACGGTTCATGTACTACTGTCGGTTGGTCCGATATTCGTCGCATAGCGTGCTTTCTATCTGATTTTTTGAGCATTGCATCGTCAGCCTGACGTTCTCCTCGCCTTGTCCTGTCGGGGCGATGGGGTCGTGTATGGTGAGTGTCATCGGATGCCAGAACACCCAATAGATGTCTTTCGTGCGCTGTTTGACGTTGAACGATCCGTTGATTGTGAGCGGTACGACGGGCAGTTGCATCTCGTCGGCCAGGAGGAACGCCCCTCGCTGGAAGGCGGTCATGCGGCCGTCCATCGTGCGCGATCCTTCGGGGAAGACTACGAGCGACATGCCGTCGCGGAGCGTCTTGCGGGCTTGCTCGTAGGTGGCGCGCAGGCGACTTGGGCTGCGCTTGTCGACGAAGATGTGGTGGGCCGACTGACAGGCAAGTCCCACGAGGGGAAGCGAGCGCAGCTCATGCTTCATCATCCACTTGAAGTTGCGCCCCAGGAAACCGTAGACGAGGAAGATGTCGAACGCGCCCTGATGGTTGGCCACGAAGACGTACGACTGCTGTTTCGAGAGCTTTTCGCGACCCTCTACGCGGACGGGCAGCAGTAGTGTGTAGACTATCACGCGCGACCATATCTTCCCGGGCCAGTAGCCCCAGAAGTGCCCGTTGCCCAGGGTGCAGCCGATGACGACCACGATGGCTGTGACAACCGTGGCTACGAGGATTATCGGTGCAGCAATGAAGAGCTGATATATGCGATAGAGGAAGGTGAGGGCTGAAAAATTAAGATTGAGAGGTTTCATTTGTATGGGTTTAAGGTCGGGTATGTGGGAAGTTGAAAGTTGAAAATTGAATTTTTGATGCAGCGATGGCAGAGAGTTTTCTCTATTCCGAGTCGCGACAAAAATCGACGAAGTTAAAGTTGAAAGATTTCTTTAGTACAGGTTTCGGCTGGGGCAGGATTATGTCCCGGCTTTCTTGCTGGTTCTCAGTGTGATGACCACAATTTCGGGCGACATGCCGAGGCGGAACGGCACGAGCCCGCCGGTGCCGCCTGTCACGTTCAGATAGCAGTCGCCGTCGGCGTAGAGGCCGTAGTCGTTGGACTCGGCGAAGCGCGTGGGCCGCAGTGCGAAGAGGGCGATCTGTCCGCCGTGGGTATGGCCGGAGAGGGTGACGTCGGCAAGGCGCGACGGCCGGATGACGTTCTTCCACGCCCACGGATCGTGCTCCAGCAGGAGCGTGAACTTATCGGCAGGAGCACCGTCGAGAGTCTGCTTTATGTCGCCGCGGTTGTGCTTCTCCTTCTTGCCAAGGTTTTCCATTCCCGCCACGACAATCACGTCGCCGGCACGGCTGATGGTGGTGTGGGCGTTGTTGAGCAGTGTCCACCCCATCTGCTGTTCGCGGGAGATGAGCTCACGCTCGTTGGCAATGCGCACGGCATCGTCTTCCTTGCCCTGATAGAAGCTGTAGTCGTGGTTGCCGAGCACCGAGAATACGCCGTCGGCAGCGCTGATGCGCTTCAGTTCGTCGATGTAGCGGTAGAGCTCGCGTGGATGGACGTTCTGAATGTCGCCCGTGAATGCCACCAGATCGGCATGCTGAGCGCAGATGCTGTCGACCACCTTGCTGACGAAAGCCTTGCGGGCTGAGCCAACATGCATGTCGCTGAACTGGACTATCTTGTAACCGTCGAACGACGCCGGCAGACGGTCTGACAGGATTTCTATGTGCTTCACCTTCAGGCGACTCGGGCCTATAGTGAATCCGTATATCGCTGCTGCTCCCATCGCAACGGCCAGCACGAAGCCGACGAGATTGCCCCAGTTGCGCTTGCTGTGGCGGAGTATCTTCACCGCCCGTCCTGTCATCGACGAGAGCATGTAGAAGAAGCGTGGGATGAATATCGTGCCGAGTATGCCCAGATAGACGAAGAGCAGTGTGGTCTCCTCGGGGATGAATGCCGACGGGAGAGCCAGCCATACGGATAGTACGAGCATTGCGACGGCGGGAAGCCAGCGCAGCACCCTTCTCCACAGAGGCCACGAGGCATGGCGGCGGCGGTGGATGAGCGACGAGTAGCACTCGGGCAGAAGGATAAGGATGAATATGAGGATGATTATACGATGTATCATTGTCGTCTTAAAAATCTCAGTTCGCTGCCGTGACAGTCGCAGTCGACCGTTTTTCCGTCGTAGGCTTGCCGTCCTCCTACAAACGTCTTTTCCACCCGCCAGTCCATCGTGCGGCCTTCGAGCGGGCTCCAGTGGCACTTGCTCTCAATGCACTTGCTGTCGATTGTCCACTGACTGCGGGGCCTGACAATCGCTATATCGGCGTGGTATCCTTTGCGCAGGAATCCGCGGCGGTCGATGGCGAAGAGACGTGCCGGGGCATGCGACATGAGCTCTGCGAGGCGTTCGATAGAGATGATGCCCTCGCCGACAAGGCCGAGCATTGCCGGGAGCGAGAACTGCACCATCGGCATCCCCGATGCAGCGCGCCGGCAACCACCCTCTTTCTCGCTGAGCAGATGGGGCGCATGGTCGGTGGCAACGGTCGATATCACTCCGCTGGCGAGGGCGCGGCGAAGGGCTGCGCGGTCGGAGGGAGTCTTTATGGCGGGGTTGCATTTTATTCTGGTGCCGAGAGAGGAGTAGTCTTCGTCGGTGAAGAGGAGGTGTCCTACGACCGCTTCGGCAGTGATGTCGGGTAGGGTGGGGCTGTCTGTCGTCGGTAGGGGAGTGCTGCCTTCAAAGAGCGACAGCTCGGCGGCCGTGCTGATATGTGCCACGTGGAGCCGAGCGTGGTGGCGTCGGGCCAGTTGCACGGCGCGCTTGGTGCTCGACAGACACGCTTCTGCCGAGCGTATGGCAGGATGGAAGGCCACGTCGGGGTCGTCGCCATACTGCTCGCAGATGCGATACATGTTGGCCGCAATAATGTCGGAGTCCTCACAGTGGGCCATGACTATGAGACCCAGCCGTGCTGCCTCCGCAAACAGGTGGTCGAGAGCATCCTCGCTGTCGACGAGCATGTTTCCTGTGCTCGAGCCCATGAACAGTTTCACGCCAGGGATGCGATTGTGGTCGAGCTGACGGAAGGTGTCGACGTTGGAATTGGTAGCGCCGTAGAAGAAGCTGTAGTTCACGTGGCACTTCTTCCCCAGCTCGAATTTGTTCTCAAGGTCTTCCGGCGTCGTCGTTTGCGGTAGAGTGTTAGGCATGTCTATCACAGTCGTCACTCCTCCCGCTGCCGCCGCGCGACTCTCGCTCTCGATGTCGGCCTTGTGGGTGAGGCCGGGCTCACGGAAGTGAACGTGAGTGTCTATCACCCCGGGCAGTACGAAGCACCCCGTGGCATCGACAGTAGTGTCGAAGGTGCCACGGGGCGTAGACGGATATTCACAGATGTCGGAGATAATGCCGTCGGCAATCAGGACAGAACCTTGGAAGGTCTTGCCTTCATTCACTATCGTTCCGCCGCTGATGAGTATGTTCATTTCTGTGGTGCTGCTAACTGATTTGGTGTGGGCACCGGCGAGACTGGCACGTTCTGCTGTGGAGCTGGCGCCTGCTGTGCCGGCAGGTCCTGCATGCCGTTCATGATGCGCTGGTTCTCGCGAGCCTTATCGTAGAACTCCTTCACGTAGGGATCGTTCTTGAAGTAAGTGGTGGCCTTGCTCATGATGTCTTCAATCCACGGAGTCAGCTCGGGATATTGCATTCCGATGGTAAGCAGGAAGAACACTCCAGGGCCGAGCACGTTGTCGAAATGCTCGGTCACGAAGTTGGTGATGAGGCTGTCTTCCTGAATGTCGAGCATGTACGATTCCTCGTTCAGTTGTTTTATGATGGCATCCATGTCGCTGCCGTCCATGATGGCCTGGTCGTGCTTGTGGATCAGCTCTGCTTTCTGATTGATAATCTGATTGTAGTGGCTCAGGAATCCCGATAGTTCATCGTTGAGCGGAGTGCCTGTCACGTTCTGCTGGGTGCTTGAGAGCTTGATGCTTATGTTGCCGTCTTCAAGCACGAGCGGCATCAGTATGTCGTTGTCCACGCACAAGTTGGCCATCTTCGCCGTGTCTATCGTACCGGAGAAGTGGAACTCGCCGTGCACCACGTCGCATGAGTCGATACTCTTCAGAACGTGGTCTTTGATGACTTTCAGGTGGACCATGCGCCCGTCAAGCTGTGAGGAGTCCGACGATCCCTCAATCTTATATGTGCCTGCACACGACAGCAGAAGAAGCGAAGTGGCAGCGGCGCAGACGTAAGTCTTAATGCATAACTTGAAATGCATGATGCGTAAAATTCCTTCTATAGTTCTATATTTAGAGGTTTTTCTTTTTTGCAAAGATAATATCTTATATCGATGCTCAAAACTTTTTTTACCAGAATTAAACCATTTCCTCCTTTTTTATGGTTTTTTATCTTTTTTCAGTTCGTAGTCGAGTCGGTGTACGGTGTACACTTCGAGCACTACAGCGATGAGCAGCGGCAGGATCCATTTGTTATAGACGAGTTCGATGTACCTGATATAGCCTGTTCCTGCGGTGTCTCCGTCGGAGAAGAGAGGGAGCAGAAAACCGTAGGCAGTGTCGGCCATGAGTATTGCTGCCACGACAAACATGAGGTTGGCAAACGATTGAATGCGCTTCAGGCGCTTGATGGTGATGCTTGTACCCTCGTAGGTCTGAACGGCTTGCATCAGTGTGAACATTATCGTGCCTGCGAAGAAGATGATTGCAGCCACACGCTGATTGACCATCAGCGAGAACATGCCTGCCCCCACAGCCATCAGCAAACCGCCGACAGCAAACACTATGCTCTGCAGCCTACTCAGTTGTTTCATTCTCTTTTGTCACTTTAGTATCCATGTCGCTGCTGAGCACGAAGATGTCCTCGTCGGCCGACTTCATGTAGTAGTTCTCGCGGGCGATCTTCTCGATGCTCAAGCCTCCGCTGTCGATCTCGGCAATGCGTTTCATCGATTCGGCATTCTTCTCCTCATATATGCGGATCTCGTCCTTCAGATCGGAGATCTGCATGTCGAGCTGCATGCGGTGAAGGTAACTGTTCTCGTCGAGAAAACCCACAAGGGCTATTCCCCCGACGATGACGATGAGATATTTGTAGTGGCCGATGAAGCTCAGAAATCCTCTCAGTTTCGACATATCAATGTTTATTTTCCTACAAAAGTATACAAAAGGAACAGAGAAAGAACTTTTTCCGATAATAATTATAATAATTTAACGTGCAGTCATCGTTTGTAGATATGCGCCATAGCATATTTTTCTTGATTCTGCGACTAGCTTTAGTCGGAAATAGATATTAAGAAAAGAGATTGAGCATAAACTCAATCCCTTTCTGCCGTATTCATTCCAATGGCCATCGTGGATTAATCTTCTCTGTCTTCCACGTGCTTGGAATTATTTATTTACAATTTTCTTGTTTCCGACAATATATATACCCTTTCCCATCTTGCTGACACGCTGTCCTATAATATTGTAGGCTCTATTGCCAGCTCTTTCCGCCTCCTTCGTTGAGCTTTCAATCTGAACAATTCCAGTTGCTTCGCCATCTACGTCAAATCCTATTAACGGCTTAGCATCGGCTTCCTTGCAGCGGAAGTAGGCATGGAAGGCCCTGAGCATGCTGTCGGCATTGTTGTTTCTTTTGAGCTTATTCCCTTCTGCAATGAAATAATCGTTATCTCCGATGGGTGATGGAGCATAGATGCCTACGAAATCATATGTGGAACCTTTGTCGACAATGGCCGTCGAACTGACATTGGTGTTTAGTGTGATGATATTCGCTACGTTGACAGTTGGCATCACAATGTATTGAATCCCAGGCTGTATTTCGCTGACGGTTGAAAAATGTAGCGTTCCGTCGGATGATTCATTTGTCAGGCGTGCTACGAGGGTGCCGTCGCCAAAATTGCGGATGATGGCTTGGGTGTTCATTGTATGGGGTACAACAAGTGTGTTCCACATTCCTTTTTTCATCGTGCGGTTGATGGTAGTGTTTTTTGCATTGCCTACGGCAGCGGCGATAGCAGCACTATTGTCTTCCATTTCGTTGAAATCAACTGTCTCCACCTCGGAAACTTTCCAAAACGATCGCGGACGCCCACCGAGAGTGACCCAGTAGCCTTGTGCATAGCCTCCGGCGTTCCAGTTGGCACCAAATGTTTTGTCGTCGGTAAAGCTAAGGTTGGACTGGTCGGTTGAGGCAAAGGCATAGTAGTTGCTGCCCTTGGCAGGATCATTGACAACCATTATCTCCAGAGGCGTCTCGGCTGTCAGTACAGGTTGCTCATGATTTTTTGTGCTCTGCATATATTGTCCGGTGAGGGCATTGCGAACATAGTAACAGTTGTCTTCGCCCGATGGCTCAAACTGCCAAAGTGAATTTGCCGTCTGCCCTGTCTCTACGATCACTTGTCCTGTGCGACCGTCTTTCATAAGATAGTTGTTGTCCTGAAAATTCGCAAATGTGTATTTGCGTTCTTCAAGAAAAGGGCTGGAAGCCTCCTCTTCTTTTTTTTCTATCTTCCAGAATGAGCGATGATTGGTACCTGCAACGGCTGCATAGCCTTGGCCGGTGTCATATTCTCTGCCAGTGTCTTTACGGTCTTTCCAGTTAAGTCCGATAGTGCCGCTTGAGAAATCGTAGGTTGCCTGGTCGGTCGATGCCATGCCATACATGCCTGCACCTTCGGTAGTCTTTTCTTCGATATAGTATTCCACAGGCATTTCGCCGAGTTTGACTTCCTGCAGGTTTGTACTGCAGCTTTGCAGATATAATCCTGTCGTGGCATTGCTAACGTAGAAGCAATTGGGATTGCCTGTCGGTGTGAATTTCCAGTAGGATTCGTCGGAAATAGCTCCGAGCGCTACCACTTTGTCGCTATTGCCGTTGTCTTGCAGATATGTCGTTCCTCCATTGTCGTTTCGGTTGAGTATGGTGTAGCTTTTAGTGGTACTGAAGTTGGTTGGAGTGCTTAGTCCCACGCTGATGGCCCATTGGTTCCAAAGCTGTTTCAGTTCCGACACTTTAGCGGGATTTTGAGCAGATACATCGGTTGTCTCAGAGTAATCGTTGGCAAGGTTGTAGAGATGCCATTGTCCGTTCCCTACGAGTGATGTCAGTCGCCAGTTTCCTTGTCTCACGGCGCGTCCCGATTCATGCTCCCAGAAGAGTATGCGTTCATCGTCCCATGACGCTTGTCCGTTTATCAGCGGCACGAGGCTGCGTGCTTCATCTGCCATAGGGAGGATGGTATGTCCGTTGTAAGTTGTCGGATATGATGCATTGGCGAGTTCGAGACATGTTGGCATTACGTCGATGAAATGACATGGTTCACGATTTATACTGCCTTTGTTTGCTTTCATGCCTGCTGGCCAATGGATGATGGTTGGTGCTGCTGTTCCTCCGTGGTATGACTCGCGTTTCCAGTAGCGGAAAGGAGTGTTTACTGCTCCGGCCCATCCGTTGTCGAGATAGTTGTATGTGAGTTCGTCGCCTGGTACAGCTGCATTGCGTGTCACCATTTGTCCGTTGCGTGTTCGGTCGTGACGATCGAAGTCGCCGATGGTATAGTTCTCGGATGAGGCACCATTGTCGGAGGTAAATATGATGATGGTGTTGTCGTAGAGTCCTTTTTGTTTCAGTTCGTTGAGTATTCGTCCGACGCCTTGGTCAATGCAGTCGACCATTGCGGCGTGCACTTCCATGTTTGCCGACTGTAATGCTTTGTTGGTTTCGTTGTCCCATGATCGTCCTGATTCGTTTCTGGCTACAGGAGTCTCGTCGGGGTCTATGAGTCCGAGTTCTACCATGCGGTTGTATCTGTTTTCTCTTAGAACATCCCATCCGTCGTCGTACTTGCCTTTGTATTTTGCTATATCCTCGGGCTTGGCGTGCAGTGGCCAGTGGGGTGCATTGAATGAGACATACATGAAGAAAGGATCGTTTTGCTCGGCCAGTCCGTCGAGCATATCGATAGCTTTCTCTGTTATGAAGTCGGTAGAGTAGAAGTCTTCAGGAATTGCATCGGTGTAGATGGGGTCTTCGTTGTGTACTAACGAGAAAGGGTCGAAGTGGTTGCATACGCCCCATATTGTTCCCCAATGTTCGTCGAATCCTCGGTTGCAAGGGTAGGTTTCGATGGGAGCAAAAGGTCGGTTGTCGAATGTGTTCTGATGTGACAGCCATGCCATTTGGTCTGTATTGTTGCCGATACCTTGTGTGAGAGAGAGGTGCCATTTTCCGCTCATTGCAGTGCGGTAGCCGGCAGTCTTAAGAGCTTCTGGTATTGTGACACATTGTGTGTTCAGGCTTACTCCCATTGCTGTGATGCCACATTGCTGTGCATACATTCCTGTGAGGAGTGCTCCACGTGACGGGCAGCTACGTCCGCAATTGAAGAATTGGGTGAAGCGCATGCCGTTTGATGCCAGTCCGTCGATGTTCGGAGTGCTTATTTCTCCTCCGAAGCATCCCAGGTCGGAGTAGCCCATGTCGTCGACAACGATGAGCATAATGTTTGGCCTTTCGGCTTGCTGTGCCGGGGCTATTGCGGGAAGCATGGCTGTAGCCGAGAGCAGGAGTTGTTTGGATTTTGAACTGTTCATATGGATGTTGTCTGATGATGTTGTTAATGGGGAAGGAACGGGAGATGTTGTGCTATTATTGCTGTTTCATCTCCTTTGAGTGATTTTCTTAAGATGCGTTTAATCCCAGAATTCTTTTCCTAGAGCATCATCCACGTCGCCGGTGTTGTCGTCATCGTCGACAGTGATGGGAGGATTGCCGTTGCCTGTGGAAACGTTTGTGATCATGAGTTCCTGATTGAGCTCGAATGTTGTCGTTTCGGGGTTTATATATTCTTTTTTCATAGTTATTTTTGTGTTATTTGTTTATAATTTTCTTGCCGTTAATAATATAGATTCCTTTCTGCAAGGTGTTTGGATTCACTTTCTGTCCGTTCAGGTTGTATGCTTTCACGTTGGTCTCAACCGTTCCGTCTATTCCGATGATGCCTGTGGTTTCTCCGTCAATGTCGAATCCAATAAGTCCCTTTGCTTCTACATCTTTAGCTTTGAAGTAAGCTCTAAATGGTTTTAGCTGTCCACTGTCATTTGTGTTTTTCTTCAACTTGTTGTCAGCAGCAAGGAAATAGTCATCACTGCCTATTGAAGTCTTATCATACACTCCAACGAAGTCGTAAGTCTCTCCTACGGCAGGGTTAAGAGTAGATGATATGGAATTGTTCATTGTTATAATACTCACTACGTTTATAGTAGGTAATACAAGATATGGCTTGCCTGCCACAATGCTTTCTGTGGATTTAAAGTGCATGACATCATCAGTTTCGCTATCTAATTCTGCTATTGCTGCATTTTCTCCAAAGTTTCTAATAATGTCGTCACTTGAAATGTTAAAAGGCACTACGAGTGTGTTCCACATTCCTGACATCAAACTTCTTGCAACAATAGGATTCTTACCGTCTCCTGTTGATGTGGCGATGTTAGAAGAGTTGTCCTCTGTGTCGGTAAAAGAAATAACAGGCACTTCTGTTACATTCCAGAATGAACGAGGATTCCCACCCAATGCTGCAGCAAAGCCTTGACCTGTGCCACTTCCGTCATTATTAACTTTTTTCCAATTTAATCCCATCGTGTTTGAACTAAATGAAACGTCGTTCTGGTCTGTTGATGCAAAACCAAAAACTATATTTCCTTTTGAGGTGTCTTTTTTCACTTTAATTTCTACGGGAGTTGTTCTCATCGCGACTTCCACCTCATTACCTTTTGTCGATTGGACGTAGTTGCCTGTCAATACATTTTTCATATACCAGCAATCTTCGTTCCCAGTTGGTATGAATGTCCATAGCCCATAAGCATTTGTTTCTCCTTTTTCAACAAGTACTGTTCCCGTGCGACGGTCTTTCAAAAGGACATAACCATCATCAGTTTTATAATTTTTGATTTTATATACTATGCCTTCTTTAATAGAGAAAGGCGGAATGTCCTTTTGCGTAATGATCCATGCGGATCGTGGATTGCCGCCAGAAACAGAAGCAAAGCACTGTAGGATGCCATTCGTGGCATTATTTTTCCAATTGCAGCCTAATGTTCCAGAAGTGAAATCGTGGGGCTCGTTGCCAGTATAGGCAAGGCGATACTTACCTGCATAATCACCAGAGGCGTCTGCCTTGATGTAATATTCTTTGGGAGTATTCCCCATGAAGATTTCTGTTCCACTTTTATTCTCATAACTTTGTAGGTATCTCCCCGTGGCTGCATTTTTCACATAATAGCAGTTTTCGTTCCCTGTGGCTTCAAATATCCAATAAGAGTATTCGTTAGCAGGTTTTACTTCTGCTTTTTCGTTGCCGTTGTCCTGGATGAACCCTTCGCCATTATCATTGTTGTTGTTTTTGATTGTGTAAGTTTTTCCAGCTTCGAATTGTGCGAAGGCGCTTATTCCCATTCCTAGAGCGAGAATAAGCATAAATAATTTTTTGATGTTCATAAATATTTTTGGTTTTGGTTAAGTCTATTATTTAAGACATTTTTTTGTGAATAATGTTTAAACAATGCTTTGTTTTTTTGTATAAAGTTAGTCCAGTTAATAAAGAAACAGAAAACGTCTGTAAGTTTTTCACTTGTCTGATCGTTTTCTGTTTCTTTTCGTTTGGTTTCTATTCGAGTGTCTGCAGGTATCTCTCGGCTTCGAGAGCGGCTTTGCATCCTGCTCCTGCTGCTACGATTGCTTGGCGGTATGTTGGGTCTGCGCAGTCGCCGGCGGCGTAGATGCCTGGCAGTTTGGTGCGTGGTGTGCCGTCGATGGTGATGATGTAGCCTGTCTCATCGAGGTCGAGCCACTGGCGGAAGATGTCGGTGTTGGGTTTGTGGCCTATGGCGAGGAAGAATCCGTCGATGGGGAGGTCGTACTTGCGCTCGTCGGCTTCGCCTTTGCGGAATACTACGTGTGCGCCTTCTACGCCGCCAGTGCCGTAGAGCCCGAGGGTGTTGTGCTCGAATAGGATTTCTATCTTCTCGTTTTCTGCCACGCGGCGTTTCATCACGTCGCTTGCCCTGAGGTATGGCTTGCGCACTATCATGTAGACCTTCTGGCAGAGTTGTGCCAGATAGAGTGCTTCTTCGCATGCGGTGTCGCCTCCTCCTACCACGGCCACTGTCTTCTTTCGATAGAAGAATCCGTCGCATGTGGCGCAGGCGCTGACGCCCATGCCGCTGTATTTCTTCTCGTCGTCGAGGCCGAGATATTTTGCGCTTGCTCCTGTTGCGATGATGACGGTGTCGGTCTCTATCTTCACTCCGCGGTCGGTGGTGAGTGTGTAGGGGCGCGACGAGAAGTCAACCTCGGTGATGATGCCGTCGCGCATGTCGGTTCCGAAGCGCTGGGCCTGTTGCCGCAGCTCCATCATCATTTGGTTTCCGTCGACGCCTTCGGGGTAGCCGGGGAAGTTTTCAACGATGGTGGTCTGGGTGAGCTGTCCGCCCATCTGCAGTCCTGCGTAGAGTACAGGTGCGAGGTTTGCCCGTCCTGCATATATTGCTGCTGTGTAGCCGGCAGGTCCGCTGCCGATGATGATGCATTTCTGATGTTCCACTTGTGTATGGTTGATGGCTTGTGGTTGGTGGTTGGAGGATGTTTATCCGTGTATGTATTTCTCTATCTCGGCTTTGATTCTCTCGCCTGTGTCTGTTGGCTCGAAGCGTGCTACGACGATGCCTTTCTTATCGACGAGGAACTTTGTGAAGTTCCATTTTATGTCGGCTTTCTGTTTGTAGTCGGGGTCTGCTTCCGAGAGCATTTTGTCGAGGATTGGCGTGAGAGGATGATTTTCGTCCCATCCTGCGAATCCTTTCTGCTCTTTGAGGTATTTGAACAGTGGGTCGGCGTCGTCGCCGTTGACCTTCACCTTCTTGAAACGTGGGAAGTCGGTGCCGTAGTTCAGCTTGCAGAACTCGTGTATCGACTCGTCGGTGCCTGGTGCCTGCTGTCCGAACTGGTTGCACGGGAAGTCGAGCACCTCGAATCCTTGGCGGTGATATTCGCTGTAGAGCTTTTCCAGCTCTTCGTACTGCGGCGTGAATCCGCAGCGGGTGGCGGTGTTGACGATGAGGAGAACTTCTCCTGAATACTCTTTCAGTGATACGTCTTTGCCTTTGCGGTCCTTGACGGTGAAATCGAATACTGTTTTCATGTTGTATGTGTCTGTTGAATAATGTTTTGTTTCTTCTTGTGCAAAAATAGTGAAATTTGCGTAAAGAGCAATGCTTTCGAGGCTTAAAATATGTTGTTTTTCCTCATTTTCTTTCTTTCGGTGATGCGTTTTAGGGTTTTTCCTATCTGAATATATGGATTTCTTCTTCCGGAAGTGGGATTTATCTCTTACCTTTGCATCAGTAAAAACCATTTAAAAGATACGATTATGAAAAAGTTCAGATTTCTCATCATGGCGATGTTTATCGCAGTAGTGTCGGCAGGATTCGTTTCGTGCGACGAGGACGTTTCGATCGCCTACACACTTGAAGGCACATGGGAGGGCAACATGTATATCTCGTCGGTGTATGATGGTCGGACATATCAGTCTACTTACACTCAGCTCGACTTCATGCGCGATCCCTATTCCTACTCTTCGGGCAGAGGCGTATGGGTGGACTACTACTCCAATGCTCCGTGGGACTATGTGGCTAATCATATCGACTGGACGGTTCGCGACCGCGTGATCTACATCCACTTTGTGGAGGAGAACGTCAACATGGAGATCTACGACTATCGTCTCTCTGACAATCACTTCCGCGGCTATCTGCGCGATGGCGACAATGTGGTGGAGTTCAACATGGTGCATACGTCGTCGCCCAACTGGTCGTCGTACCGCTATGGATGGGATCCTTACTACGACTACTACTACTCGAAGTCGTTCCCAGGCATGGACGATGAGGAGGCTGTCGTGACGGAGAAGCCCGTCCGCAAGATAAACAAGACGGAATAGGCGGTGCCTCATGCGGAGCCAGACAGGTGGCCCTGTCTAAGTACAAAGCCCATGTACCAGGAGTACATGGGCTTTGTACTGTGAGTACATGGGCCTTGTACTCGGAGTACAAAGGCTTTGTACTGTTGGCGAAGGGGCAAGGAAGAAGAGGCAAGAAGCAGGAGAGATGGGCTCCATTTGCATCTCCACCCCCTTGGGATGGGGCGGGGACGGGCCTTATCTCTTGCTTCTTGCCTCTTGCTCCTAATCTTCTCCCTGAGGAGATGGCGGGGGCGGGCTTCTTGCCTTCCGTCAGAATCCCCAGGCTGTCTTCACGTTCTCCACGGGCAGGGCTTCGATTTTGTTCTCCACGTCGTCGGGGAGATTGCAGAAGAAGTCGAGTCCTGTGCGGCGCTCCAGGTCGTCGATGTTGACCACATACTTAGCCAGGTCGCCATCTTCGTTGGCCTTATGCTCCGCCCAGAAGCCGAGGGCCTTGTAGCCGCTGGCGTTCTTGCAGAGGATGGCCATGAAGTAGTACTTCGGGATGATCCATCCCTGCCCTCGCACCTGGGCGACGGCATCGGGACAGCCTGCAGTGGCTGCTATCGTCCCGCCTTTGCACACGTAGAGCGTATCGCGGAAGGAATAGGTGTTCCACGAGCGCACGCGCTGCTCCATGTTCGACCACACGCCGGCGTTGAACTTGTTCACCTGTGGCTGCATGTTGCTCAGGTAGAACGTCTGAATGTTGGCCTCTCGCGAGCACAGGCGGTCGGCCGACGGGCAGATGTGGCCGTGGTCGTAGCCCGAACCCCAGAAGGGGTCGCCGCTGATGCGATACTGCGTGGGGATGCGCTCGTCGATGGGATACTGCGTCTCGCCCTTCGAGGCGTCGGCATACCATCGCGAGGTGTGGACAACGCTGTTGCCGTTGTACATGGCATAGCACGAGTAGCGCTGCGACTTCAGCTCGTCGTCCCAGCCCACGCTATAGTTCACTCCGTAGTCGCTGGTAGAGTTGACGAGCACGCGCACCTTGGGCGAGCTCACATTGGGAAACTCCATACGTGCTGTGTAGACGTTGGCCTTGCCGTCGTTGGCATTGACATTCACCACCTTCGGCGTCTGCTCAGAAGGGTCGTCGTCGCTGCCGCAAGAGGTGAAGCCTGCTGTCAGAGCAATGATGACAACGGGGAGAAGGGATTTCAGATTCTTCATAAGCATCGGTAGAATTTGTTATGATTAAAAAAGAGGTGCGTACTGACGCATATGCAACTACGTCGGTTCGTACCTCTTTGATTCGTTATTGTCGAAAGAGTATTACTTCTTGATCTTACCGTAACGGTTCATGAAGCGGTCTACACGACCTGCAGTGTCGACAAGTTTGCTCTTACCAGTGTAGAACGGGTGAGAGGTGCTTGAGATTTCTACTTTTACCATTGGGTAAGTTTCGCCTTCAAATTCCACGGTCTCATTAGTCTTGCAGGTGGACTTTGTAAGGAACATATCGCCGTTGGACATATCCTTGAATACGACGGGGCGATAGTTTTCGGGATGAATACCTTTTTTCATTTTCTTGTTTATAAATCGTTAATTAATAATCTTTGGGCTGCAAAGGTACGAAGTTTCCGCCGTTTGGCAAAATTTTTTCAGCTTTTTTGCCGAAATTTCTTCACTTTTTTCTTCCCGGATACCATAACCCCATCTCCGCAGAGACCTTTTTCTTACTCTTCCCCTGTATCTTATGTACAAAGAAAAAGCGGGCCGGTGCATGTACTGAATGCATCGGCCCGCTGGGTAGAATTCTGCGAAAATGATATTCCGCACTATGTTTCTTCTTCCCTACACCTATTTATATTTATTTAGCATAGGTGATCTCGATTGTCTGTGGACGGAACTGTATGCCGCCGGAGGTGGCTGTGTGATAGTTCACAATCTTGATTGCGTTGTCCTCGAGCGTGCCATAGAGCGCTTCATTGCCTACGTAGTTCACGCTGGCGGTGTGGTCGCAGGTGATGACTACCTTGGCGATGGCTTTGGCTCCGATGATGGTGAGAACGTTGTTGGCATACATGCGCACGCCCTTTGTTCCGTCATAATACTTAGGATCGGTGCCCGTGACGCCGTTAGGCATGCCGAAGGTAAGCGTGGTGCCATCCTCGAGGGAGAGTGACTTCACAACCTCTGCATTTGCCCACCCTTGCTGGCTGAGGTCGACGAGGGTGACCTCTTCCGATGCTTCAGTGCCGGCAACGGTGAAGGTGAGAATATGTCCGTCGACGGCTTTCTGCACTTTGCTGTCATCCTCTTCGCCTGCCTTCTTGTGGACAAGGATTCTGCTGCCTGTGGTGAACTCAGGCGTGTTGCCCTGGAAGTTGACCAGGTCGCCTCTGACAATCACTTCGTCGCCCACTTGTATCTGGTCGGCCGAGGTGAACTTCTCGCCGTCGATGTAGAATCCGCGGTAGATGTAGAACTGCTCGCTCTCGGTAGTACCGTCGTCGGAGATGTAGTAGTTGGCATTGCCCCAGTCACCGGTGTCGATGCTGTTGATCTTCGAGATGATACCCTTTACGTAGACATTTTCAATCTTTCCGTTGGCATCGAGAGTCTTTGCTGCATTGTTGGCAGCTGTGGCATTGTAAGGATCGTCCTGCGTACCGCTTCCTGTCGGCTCACCCTGCGGTGTGTCGCTGCCATCGTCGGTCTTGCCGTTGAGAGAGTAGAGGTAAGCCTCCTTCTGCGCAGTCTCGTAGGTGCCGTTGTAGTTGGTCACTTTACCGCAGATGATCACTTCGTCGCCCACCTTGAGGATGTCGCCCGACACGTAATCCTTGTTGCCAAAGTAGAGGGCACGATAGATGTAGAATGTCTCGGTATCTTCTGTGCCATCGTCGGAGATATAGAATGTTGCATTGCCGAAGCCTGCATCGTAGTTCTGTGCGACACCGTTTTTGTCGGTAGCAATTCTGGCTACCTTACCCTTGATGTAGACATTCTTGTCGCTCTTTGCACTGTTAGCCAGCTTTGCGGTGTATTGGTTGGCAGCAGTTGCATTGAATGGACTTTCAAGTGTTCCGTCGCCTTCGGGCTTGCCCATCGGCACGTCGACGACTACGCCGTTGAGCGAGTAGAGGAATGCCTTGCTCTGTGCTGTCTCGGGTGTACCGTTGTAGTTGGTGAGTGTGCCGCATACAATCACGTCGTCACCCTCTTTGAGTATCTCGCCCAGGTCGGCGGTGTATTTCTTGTTGCCAAGGTACAGCGCACGATAGACATAGAACTGTCCGTTTGATGTGCCGTCGGGGGAGATGTAGAACGTTGCATTACCGAAGGTGGGGTCGGCATCGTAGTTGGTGTTGATCGAAACCACCTTGCCCTTGATGTAATATTTCTCCGCGCTTTCTGTTCCGCTTTCGAGCAAGAGGGCCGTCTGATTGGCAGCAGCGGAGTTGAATGGATTCTCGAGGGTACCGTCGCCTTCGGGTTCTACCTCGGCAGCTGCGGGATCAATGCCTGGATCGATGGGATCGTCGTATGGGGTGGGCACGTCCTCGCAACTCATAAATGTCATGGCTGTCATAGCCAGAACAAAAAATGAATAAAATAGCTTTTTCATATTATATTTGTTTTTTATATTTCGTTGTTTTTATTCTTATTTTATCGATATGATCTGGCTGCCGGTATCCACTTCAGGCTCTCCGTTGTAGAGCTTGAGTTTTCCTTTTATCAACACTGTCTTGCCTACGCTTCCCAGCATCTGCTGTTCGTTGTTCTCAGTGATGTCCTCGCCGTTTATGTATTTTCCGCGGAACACCTGCATTGCATATTCAGGCCCGTTAGGTCCGATGGCGCTTGCGTCGGAGATGTAGTAGGTAGTGTTCTTGTACTGGGTGGAAACTTCTGAGATAGAGGTTATCACACCAGTGATGTAGACCTCTGCACTCGGGTCGTTGTGGCTGTCGTTGCAGAGAGCGAGGGCTCGTTTCACGTCGAACGGATCTTCCTGTGTTCCCTGTCCGGAGCCTTCGAGCATGTCGTAGCTGAATCCCTGTGCCGGCTGGATGTCGTTAAGGTCGCGGATGATAATCTCCCACGAGCTGTTGTAGCGCTTGATGATGCCAGTGATGTCGACCGGCTCATGCGGGAGGAGATTGGCTGCGAAGTCGGAGTAGTTGCTGTTGTAGAGCATCACGGTTGTGGGTTGCTCGTTGAAGTACCACGACACGGAGTTGTTGAAGTCGGGATTGGCAAACATTGCTTCCTCGTTGAACGGAATGTTTGTCGTGCTTGTGCCGTCGTAGTAGGAACCGTTCTTGAAAGTGACACCCTTCAGGATACCCAGTTTGCCTGCGTCGTCGAGAGCTTTCCAGTTGGATGCTGCCTGTCCTTCGGCAAATAGTTCTGGCTCGATAATCTTTGTGAATCCTGTGAGCTTGAAGTGCTGTGCCCATTGTGTTCTTGTGATGCCTCCGAGCTGGTCTTTACCGGCATTCGCACCTTGCTTGACTTTTGTCGGTGCACCGATCTTCGGCTGCATGCGGTAGTTGCCGACGTAGAGTCCTTTGAGGTCGATGATGATCTCAGCGCCAACGGGCAGGAATCCAAACAGTCCTCCCTGCTGTATGCCTACGGATATAGCTCCCGTCTCATCCTGCAGGGCAATCTCGTTGTAGATGTTTCCAGTGATGTCGTTGCCTGTGACATAGCCTTTTATCTGCATGTCTTCAGTCACTTCTTTGTATGAATTGCCCGAGCGGAAGTCGGTGATCATTGCCATCTTGAATTTATCTTTCAGTTGTGCAATGGTAATGACGTTGGATTCCGTGATAGCATTGTTACCGTATGGGATTACGTCCATTTCCGGTGCTGCATATTCGTCTCCCATACACGATGCGAGGAGTGTGCAGACAATTGCGAAAAGTAATGTTTTTATCTCTTTCATATCGGTAAGCTTTTTTAGAATTTGTATGCAATGTTGAGCATTCCGTTGGTACCGAATGCGTAGTATTTCTTAGGATTCTTAGTGAATTGATACGTGCGGTTGCTTGTAGTTCCGTCGTCGCGTATCGTGAAGTCTCTGCGGCTTTGTTCATAACCGCCGGTGACAATCTTCTGGTTGTTCAGGATGTTGTTCACTGTCAGGTTGATGGAGATGCTGCCTTTCTTCAGTCGGATGTTCTTTCCTATTGACCCGTCGAGCATGAATCCTCCTTTTCCCTTTGCTTGCTCTGGCACTACAAGGTTGCCTTCGTTGTCGACGTTGCCTGCTACTTTAAGCGATTTCACGTAGCGGGCGCTTGGAGCGTAGGAGAGATAGATGCGATCGTAGTAGTTTCCGTCGAGGTCGATGAACCATCCTCCGAGGTGATAGCTCAGTCCGACGCTTGCTGCAGTGAGAGGTGTGCCGCTTTCGCGCATTCCCTTGTTCATCACCACGTCGTAGGTATACATTGCCGATGTGGAGTTCAGGTAGCGCACGTTGGCATTGTTGATGTTCTTTGCCTCGCTGATTGTTCCGAGTGCCTTCAGGTCAAGGTAGGAAGTAAGTTTGTAGGTAATGCCGAGTTCAACTCCGTAGTACTCCTTGTTAATGTCGGTCATGGAGACATACGAGAAGGAGTTGATGTCATCGAAGTAGAAGTTCTGCCATTCGGTGACTTTCGACAGGTAGCTGTAGTACGCATTGAGGTTGAGGTGGAGCCGTGCGTTCTGGTATTGATATCCGAACTCGCTGCTGAACACGTGTTCGTCCTTCAGGTTTTTCACGAAGTCGTTGTTCATCTCTGGCGACACGAAAGCAGTAGTGGCGAGCGGTGCTCTCCATTCATATCCTGCTCCGAGCGAGAATGTGTGTCCGTGTCCAGCGTTGTAAGTCATGCTTCCTTTTGCTCCTGCTTCTCCGAATCGTGCCACTCCGCTTTTTCCGAAAGAGTTGTCGGCGAACATTCCATTGCGCATATGTCCTTTGCGCTGCATGATTGTGCCTCCCCATTTGGCTGCTGCGTTGAGGTGCCAGCGTCCGGTGTTGACAGCGTAGTTGGTCCAGAGCATTCCTTTGTGAACGTTGATGTTGTAGTCGTATCCGAACTTATCGCCTTCGTAGATGAGTTTTCCAGCTCCGTTGGCTCCGGCGGTGTTGAGGTCGTAGTGTACTCTTGCGTCGGTGTTGGCATAGTTGCCGAGGGCGTAAGTATTGATGTTATGGAATGATGATGCACCGAGCAGGTCTTCCATTGTTTGATAGTGTCGTCCGCGATTGGTTGCGACCATGAATCCGCTGTTCCACACTGCATTCTTTCTTATTTGTTTATTGAGGGTGGATGATAAGCTCAGCATCAGGTTGTTGTTGTGCTTTGCCTGCACGTAGTATAGTGCGTCGGCGCCGGTGAGTCCTGCTTGTTGGTTGGCATAGTAGAGTCGGTCCCAGTTGATTTGTCTGTTAGCCTTTGATGCCATCCAGTATTCGCGTGCATCGTTCCAGTCGTTGTAAGCCTGGTGGTCGCGATAGTTCACGTTTTCTGTATTCCACACGTCGTAGTAGCTCGACGGCAGGTTTTTCCAGTAGTCGGGCTGTGGGTTTTCGGCACTGTTATAGTTTAGCTTGGTGCTTTTGTATGTGCTGTATTTTCCGAATACCGATGTTACGAGTTTTGTGTCGTCGTTGATATTCCAGTCCCATGTGAGTATTGCCGATGGAGCGAAGTCGTTTACTACTCGTGAGTTTCTTTTGTGTCCGTTTTGGTATCCCCAGTATGGGTTGTAGTAATAGTCGTTTGCGAGCCAGTATGCCTCGTCGGTGGAAGCTCCTTGGCTTGCTCTTTCTGTTGGATTTCCCCATGTGGATAGCGACAGGGAGTGTCCGTTTGTCCATTTCTTCTGCACTCCGAAGAAGTATGACAGTGCGTTGTAGAATGTGCCTTCTACATATCCTTCGTGTGCCCATCGGTATGTGATGTTTGCAGCCACTGCCCATCCCTTGTCGTTGAATCCGGAGGCATATGTGTACATGCCTCGTAGGGTGTAGTTGCGGTTGGCTCCGCTCAGTGTGATGCGATGTCCTGCTGCCATGCTTCCGGCGCGGAAGTCGTAGTTGTTGCTTCCTGCCATGTTTGTCATCGAGAAATTATTGTTCTCGAAGGGCAGTGCGAAGTCGACGTTTCTTGTCTGCTGGTTGAGTCCTCCTACCATTGAGTAGCGGAACTGCCCCGACTCCATGTCGTTCATCAGTGCTCCGTTGATGTAGACATCGTTGTATTTCTGGTTGAAGGCTCGATATCTGAATCTCACGGGTGAGAACTGATATCCCACTTCCGAGGCGTAGACGTTGGTGTTTGAGTTGAGGATTGTGACGTTGTCCGACGCGTCGTTGTCCTCACCGATCTGTGCCTCTGTGAATGTGAATGCCGACTCGTCCATGACGTTTGCCTTTTGCGCATTGGTGTCGTCACCGGTCTGCGCGTGCAGCAAGGGCATGCAAAAGAGGGCTATCACAGCTAATTTTAGCTTTTTCTGCATAGTCTATAAATTAATAATGTTATAATTTTCTGCAAAGTAACAAAAATATTTTTGAATACTAAAGTAAATTTTTATAATTTTTTCGATAAATATTTCGGTAATGTCAGAATTAATTCGGATATTTGCAGGGTGATTAATTTCGGGGTGTTGCAGCCTCGTGTTTTTTGAATTGAAATAATAGAGTGAAAATATATATGAAAAGACATTTCCTTACAATCGCCTTAATCTTTATGGCATCGCTGAGCGTGCAGGCTCAGAAGAAGTTTTCGTGCTATGCGATAGGCTTCTACAATCTTGAGAATTTGTTCGACACTTGCCACGATGTTGGCAAGAACGACTACGAGTTTCTCCCTTCCGGCAGTTATCGCTGGAACGGGATGAAGTATCATAGTAAGCAGAAGAACATGTCGCGTGCGCTTGCCGACATGGGTACCGACGTGCTTCCCGGAGTGGGATGTGCTGCCATTGGGGTGAGTGAGATAGAGAATGCCCATGTGCTTGAAGACCTCTGTGCTCAGCCCCCTCTTGCCGAGCGCAACTTCAAGTTTGCCCATATCGAGGGGCCCGACCAGCGAGGTGTTGACTGTGCGTTGCTCTACAATGCCTCCCTCTTCACCGTTCGCGACGTGAAGCTCGTACCTTATGTATATGAACTTCCCGAGGACAGCATGCGTGCCACCCGTGGTTTCCTCACTGTCAGCGGCACTCTTGCCGACGAGCATGTGGCCATCATCGTCTGTCACCTCCCGAGCCGTTTTGCCGGGTCTTACTACCGTGAGCTCGGAGCAAAGCAGATAAAAGCGGTGAAGGACTCCCTCATCAATGATGACCCCGACTGCAAGGTGTTTGTCATGGGCGACATGAACGACGACCCTATCAGCAAGAGTATGAAAGACGTGCTTCGCGGAAGGGCAGAGGTTGCGCAGGTGGAAGCCGGCGACATGTACAATCCCTGGTATAACATCCTCGCAAAGGAAGGTAAAGGCACGCTGATGTACAACGGCTCGTGGAACCTCTTCGACCAGATACTCCTCTCGCCAAATGCTGTCGACAAGAGCGGCACCCGCGACTATGCGACGATGAAATACTGGAAGAATCAGGTAATTCGTCGCGACTATCTCCTGCAGCAATCGGGCAAGTATAAAGGCTCCCCGAAGCGTACCACCGCCGGTGGTGTGTGGCTCGACGGATATAGCGACCACCTTCCAGTGGTGGTGTATATGCTCAAGGAACAGAAGTAATAATTTGCACTCACTTACGCAATGACATGAAATCCGCAGATGAAGTGATACAGGAAGCCTCCCGTGGCCAGTCTTCTCTCGTCTGCGGATTTTGCTTTTCCGCCCTATGAAGGAAGTCGAGCGTCATCCCCTCCAGCCCTTTCTGCCCGAGCATGCCCGCATGCTGATGCTGGGCAGTTTCCCTCCGGCACGCCGCCGCTGGTCGATGGAGTTCTTCTATCCTAACTTTCACAACGACTTCTGGCGGGTGATGGGTCTATGCTTCTTTGGCGACAAAGACTATCTCGTCGACGAAGAAAACCGCACCTTTCGCCTGCCCCTCATCCGCTCACTGCTCACCTCTGCCGGCATTGCCATCTACGACACTGCCACCGAGGTGATACGGCAGAAGAATACAGCATCCGACAAGGACCTCGAGGTGGTCACTCCCACCGACCTCGACAGCCTTCTCGACAGTATTCCCGAGTGCACTGCCATCGTTGCAACAGGCGAGAAGTCTACAGGCTTGATATGCAGTTACTTCGATATTTGCGAACAGCCCAGTGTTGGCGAAAGCGTTACATTCGTTCGCAGGGGTCGCGAACTGCGTCTCTATCGCATGCCGAGCACGTCGAGAGCCTACCCCCTGAAGCTGGAGAAAAAGGCAGAGAAATACAAGGCGATGTTTTCATTTGAAAAATTAAAATTGGGAAACGAGAATTCTTTTAGTCGCGCTTCGCGCTTTGTAAAAGCGGCAGGCCGATGACTTTTAGTCGCGCTTCGCGCTTTACTTTCCCTCTCAGACTAAAGTCTTCGAACAGTGACCGTTGGTTGTAAAAGCGGCAGGCCGATGACTTTTAGTCGCGCTTCGCGCTTTACTTTCCCTCTCAGACTAAAGTCTTCGAACAGTGACCGTTGGTTGTAAAAGCGGCAGGCCGATGAC
>JAFUVV010000052.1 GCA_017477435.1 Prevotella sp. | reverse complement strand
TTTGCGGTGCGTACGGGACTCGAACCCGTGACCTCCTGCGTGACAGGCAGGCATTCTAACCAAGCTGAACTAACGCACCTCAGTGCAAAAAAAGAATAAGAACTTGGCGGTGCGTACGGGACTCGAACCCGTGACCTCCTGCGTGACAGGCAGGCATTCTAACCAGGCTGAACTAACGCACCCTGTGCTCTTATTTCGTTTTTAGCGGTGCAAAGTTAATTATTTTTTTTATACCGCCAAAACATAAAATCATTTTTTTATAATTTTTTTTGCAACAAAATGGCATCGGTATACTCTCGACCATTGCACAGCCACTCCTTCAGCACGCCGCTATCAGCAAAGCCGATGCGCTTCAACATGCTGATTGATTTAGAGTTGTCGGCTGCCACGATTGCATACAACTGATTTATATTCAGCACTTCTGCCGAATAACGGCACAATTCCTGCAACGCGGCAGAAGCATATCCAAGTCCTCTATATTCCGACATCAACATCAGTCCGACCTCTGCCCGACGGTGCCTGGGGTCGAAATTTACAAGATCGGCAATGCCCACAGCAACGCCATCAGCATTTACTATCATGAACCGTACCTGCTTGTCGACAAAAATATCTGCCGACGACGAAGCGATATAATCGTGAAGTACATATCGCGAATAAGGCACATTGGTAACACCTTCCCCCCACAAAGCGCGGTCGTTCTCAATGCGATAGAGCACATCGAGGTCCTCGGGCTCAAGGGCTCGGAGATTGATCTCTGGCAATTTCTCGTGTGTGTTCATCTGAATATATCGTCGGGAGTTATAACATTACCTGTCTTCGGGTCGAATGTGCCGACAAAGACATTCTGCCGAGGCGACTGTGAGAAGAATTCGAAAATGGAAGAATAGCTGAACATGCTCACATCGTAGACAACGTACACTACGTCGGCCGCTCCGAAATCCATATTCGAGTGCCCTATATAGGTATCGTCATCTCTCACTACAACATATTTGCCTTCAAGTCCATTTCTCCGAACTATGTCCTTGCAAGAATTAATCATTTCGTCGCTACCGACGAAAGCATACAGTTCTCTCTTTCGAGGATTGCCACTGAAGAAACCAAGGCTTTTCTTCATCTTGGCGAACTGTGCCTTAATCAGCGTGATAGCAGCCTTTGCATAAATTGCTAGTTTAATAGGCAAACTGAGTAGGAAACTGAAGTGAGAATAGTGTTTCCGGAAGAATATGAGCATTGCCTCATAGAACACATGAACATATCTGAACGACGACCGTTGTGTGCTTTCTCCCTTGTAATGTAAGATGGCAGATGGCAAGTACCAGTTTTCGTACCCACCTTTCAGTAGTCGATATGAGAGGTCGATATCTTCTCCATACATGAAGAAATCTTCATCGAGAAGCCCCACCTTGTCGAGCGCACTACGTCGGAGCATGCAATAGGCTCCGCTGATGATCTCTATCTGCGCTGGTTTATCCCACGGCAAGTTGCTCATGTAATAACGGCCAAACCGTTTACTGTCGGGAAACATCGCACATAGTCCGCACATCTTGTAGAACGCAGTCATCGGCGTGGGGAGTCCACGACGTGATTCCAGAGCACTCTCTCCGTCGGCCTTGAGCATACGCACACCGTGCGCACCAGCCTCTGGATGACTGTCCATGAAGGCAATGCCTTCGCGGATGGTGCTCTCCCCTACTATCGTGTCGGGATTTAGAAGGAGGACATATTCACCCGTGCTTTGCTTGATAGCGACATTGTTTGCAGAAGCAAAGCCGGAGTTGTGCGACATATTAATGACATTCACGCTCGGAAAGCGCTCGGAGATATATTCTGCCGAGCCATCGCGAGAATGATTATCCACCACATAGACTTCCGTATCAATACCATCAGTAGCGGCAAAAACTGAGCGCAGACACTGCTCAAGGTAGTATCTGACGTTGTAGCTTACTATGATTACAGAAAGTTTCAAGGCCGTACTGAAGATTTATTGTTTTGTTGTCTCAGCCACACACTTGTCCACAGAAGGATATACAAAGAACATGCACAGGAAGAGTATTATTGCCAGATAGGCAAAGGCTGTAGACATGAAGAGGTAATAGCACAACGTATTGACAATCATAGGTACAGACAGCATAAGTATTCTCATTGTGCCATACGAAAGAAGATTTTCCCATCGTTGGTCCTCATCTGTCAGCAGACTGTTTATCTTCTTGAACTTAAACAATCGCAGGGCAAAGGGAATGATCACGATTGTGAGCAGTTCCATGATTGTTGCCACGACGAAACACTGCCGAGTGTTCAGCGCCAACGAGCCGGGAAGTATCAACTCTGTCTCAAACAATATCACAATGATCAGCGCCACTGCAATAGAGCAGAAGAACAATGTGCGCAGTTGTCTGACGGTTTTTTCCATAATCTGTTTTTATTTATCCAGCGGAGTACGATTGAGTATTGATCGCCCGAGGGTGACCTCGTCGGCATATTCCAGTTCGTCGCCCACGGCAATACCGCGTGCTATCACGCTTATCTTCACATTGAAGGCAGCCAGTCGCCGCGAGATATAAAAGCTTGTCGTATCGCCTTCCATCGTAGGGCTGATGGCCATTATCACTTCCTCCACTCCACCATCTGCCACTCTCCCTACCAGGGAATCAATCTCAATATCGCTCGGGCCAATGCCATCCATTGGCGAGATGATGCCTCCAAGAACGTGGTAAAGTCCTGAGTACTGCTGTGTATTCTCAATGGCCATCACGTCCTGAATGTTCTCCACCACACATATCATCGACTTGTCGCGACGTGGATCGGAGCATATCGGGCATATATCCGTATCGCTGATGTTATGACAGGCACGGCAATACTTCACCTCGTGCTTCATCGTTGATATGGCCGAAGCGAAAGCGTCTACTTCGTCGTCGGAGCGTCGAAGTAGATCGAGCACAAGTCGTAGGGCGGTTTTCCGCCCTATGCCTGGCAGTTTTGAGAATTCGCCCACAGCCTTTTCAAGCAGCTGCGAGGGGAATGGCGTATACATCAGTTGTTGAACAGATAGATACCAAATCCGACCTTAAGACCCACAGAAGAATAATCGCTGTGTTTCTTAAATGACTGGACATAGTAGATAGCCGGCTCGATTGTCACCGTGCGGCTGAGGAAAAATGCGTAGCCGACTTCCACACCTGGACGCACATCATTGTAATTATGATAGGCATGCACCAGGTTGCAGTTTGCTCCGAGGAAGATTCCGTTCTGCTCGATGTAGTAGCGTCCACCTACTCCTACGCTGACTTCATCTGATGCGCCTTCTACTCCGCTGTGGTGATAGCCGGCCTGAGCATAGAGCATAAGGTCTTGGGCAACGAAGTAACCCACCTGCCCCTGAGCGCCGATGCTGAACTTCTCAAGGCCGCTATAGCTCAGATTGAGCCCTGTCAGCGAACTGCCGATGTAGACTTTGTCTTTTTCAAACTGTGCACTGGCCGAGAGTGTCAGCAGGAGTGCAGAAATGATCACTGTGATTTTCTTCTTCATACGAGTTATGTTAAACGTTATAATGTTACTTTGTTTTCATCTGTTTGCGATACCAATCGAAGAACCACACGAGTGCCCCGATGAGTGCAATGACACCACCGATGTAGCCTATCGTCGGTGAGAGTGCAAATGCCTGACTCGATACGAGCAGGAAGGTTGTACAGACAACCGTCATGAACAATGCCGGGACGAGTGTGATGATGAATGGTTTCTTCCGCTGCACGAGGTAGACGGTGATAGTCCAGAGTGCGAATGTTGCCAATGTCTGATTCGACCATCCAAACCACTGCCAGATGATATTGAAGCCGTCGGGGTTTTCCGATTGCCACACGAGCAGCAGTATAGCGGCCGCGAAGAGAGGGACGCTCACAACGAGGCGCTTGGCTATCGTGCGCTGTGGGAGTCCGAAGGCTTCGGCAATGATTAGTCGTGCGCTGCGGAAAGCGGTGTCGCCGCTTGTGATCGGGGCTGCCACCACACCGAGTATTGCCAGAATGCCACCGAAGAGCCCGAGCCAGCCGCTGCAAACTTCTTTCACCACCGTAGGTGCATCGAAATACTGGATTAGCGACTTGCCGTCGGCAGCCTGAGCCATGAACTTCTCAACCGTCTCGGGGCTTACCACCTCGCGCCATCCGCCGTAGTAGAAGAAGTACATTGAGACGGTTGCCCATATCAGTGCCACGATGCCTTCGGTGATCATTGCGCCGTAGAATATCGGGCGGCCAAGCTTCTCCGTGCTCAGACAGCGGGCCATGAGTGGGCTCTGAGTGGCGTGGAAACCGCTTATCGCACCGCAGGCAATCGTGATGAACAGGCATGGGAAAAGTGGGTTCTTTTGCATGAAAGGTTCATTGCCGAGGACAGACTGCGGGTCGTTCATGTTCACATCGCCGAGGTTGTCCCATATCTCGGGCAATACAGGGTGCTTGATTATAAGTCCGACGAACAACGCTGCGGCCATGAAGAGCAGCGAGAAGGCGAACAAGGGGTAGATCTTGCCGATGATTTTATCGATGGGGAGCATCGTGGCTATCACGTAATAAGCGAATATCACGAGCACCCACATCATCTTCGTACCCCACATACCGCCGAGTATCAGCGCCGGACTATATACGAACACCACGCCGACTATCGCAAGCAGCAGTACCGAGAATATGAGCATGAGCTTCCTGGTGTTCTTTCCGAGATAGATGCCCACCAGCTCTGGCAGGCCGACGCCGGAGTTTCTCATCGAAAGCATACCGACGAAATAGTCGTGGACAGCACCTGCAAACACGCATCCGAGCACTATCCACAGGTAGGCTGCTGGTCCGTACCACGCACCCATGATTGCGCCGAAGATCGGACCTGTGCCTGCAATGTTGAGAAACTGAATCATGAACACTTTCCATCCAGGCATGGCGATATAGTCCACGCCATCGCTCAAGGCAACGGCGGGGGTCATCCTATTGTCGGGTGAAAACACTTTCTCGACAAAGCGCCCATAGACGAAATAGGCGCAAACGAGAACGATAATACTAACAATGAATGAGATCATTTCCTATATTCTCCTCTTTCTTTTTATCTGTTTCTAACCGCAAAAGTACACAACAAATTTCAAATAACAAAACTTTATGGGCAGATATATTTCCAATGGTGTTGATATAATTGACTTGTTTCAAATCGTAAGCGTTTTCTTGTTTTTTCAAAAAACGAGCACGAGAAGGGCATTTTTTGCAAGCAAGCTGACTTTCGACCGAAAAAACGGCTTTTTTGAGGCTGTTCCTCAAGTGGCTGACGGACAGGGAAATAGGCTTCATGGCATCGAAAACGACAACTTTCTTAACACATTAAAGAGGCCTTCTAATGCCATTAAAGAGGCCCTTTAATGCCATTAAAGAGGCTTTCTACTGGCAATAAAGAGGCACTTTAATGAGAACAAATGGCCCCTTTGATGAAGAATGGGGGTGAAAATGTAGCGGAAAAGTGGGCAAAAAACCAATAAAGAAGCCATTTTTTGAAAAAAACTGCTCTGTTTTCATCTGCTTACAATTTGTAAGTAGGCGAAGAGAAAAATGCTACTTAGCGAACTTTTCACGGCTCCACAGCTCCTCTTCGTCAACTCGCGATGATGAATAGCAACATGCACGGCTGCAAGGAGAAACAATTTCGTGGCGATGAATCGGAATACTGAATGAACTTGTAATAAAAACGACGTGATTTTTAAGGTAAAACGAGGGAGATGGTCTAAAATATGCAGAAGAGAGAGTAAAAAAACTTCATTCTACATTCCACATTATTCTTTTTTTATTACCTTTGCAATCGCTTTTCAATGTAAATCATCGAAGATGACCCACGTAAAAACAGCTATTATCATATTCATATGCAGCCTATTCTCTTCTGCAGGCAGTCGTGCACAGGTATTCCCCATAAAGGAGAATCCCTTTTCGGCTACTCCGAAGCGTGAAGTGAGAGCGATGTGGCTGACCACCATCGGCGGTCTTGACTGGCCTCGCACCTATGCCACCAGCGCCTCCACAATAGAGCGGCAGAAAGAAGAGCTGCGCAATATCCTCGACGACTATCAAAGGGCAGGCATCAACACCGTGTTGCTGCAGACACGAGTGCGTGCCACGACTATCTATCCCTCGCGCTATGAGCCGTGGGACGGATGCGTGAGCGGACAGCCGGGACGCTCGCCAGGATATGACCCGCTGGCGTTTGCCATCGACGAATGCCACCGGCGGGGAATGGAACTGCATGCGTGGGTGGTGACGATACCCATCGGCAAATGGACATCGGCAGGATGCAGCAGACTGAGAAAGAAATACCCTTCGATAGTGAAGAAAATCGGAGTGGAAGGCTATATGGACCCCGAAAAGAGTCAGACGGCGTCGTATCTGGCCGACATCTGTCAGGAGATAGCCGAAGGCTACGATGTAGACGGCATCCACCTCGACTATATACGCTATCCTGAGACGTGGCGGCAGAAAGTGTCAAAGTCGAAAGGCCGCGAATATATCACCGCCATCGTGAGGGCCATCAGCGGGAGAGTGAAAGCCAGAAAGCCGTGGGTGAAGATGAGTTGTTCGCCGATAGGCAAGTACGACGATCTGCCCCGCTACCCGAGCAGAGGATGGAACGCACGCACGGTGGTGTGCCAAGATGCAGTGGCGTGGATGAACAGCGGGCTGATGGACGCTCTCTTCCCGATGATGTACTTCCAAGGCGACAACTTCTATCCCTTCGCACTCGACTGGAAACAGCGCTGCGGAGAAAAGATCGTGGCACCAGGACTGGGGATATACTTCATGTCGCCGAGGGAAAGAGATTGGTCGGCCGACGTCATAACCCGCGAGATGGCAGTGCTCAGGCAGAACGGCATGGGGCACACCTTCTTCAGAAGCCGGTTCTTCACCGACGACCTGAAAGGCATCATGAGCTTCACGGCCAAGGAATTCAACACCTTCCCTGCCCTGCCTCCGGCAATGACATGGGTGAATGGCAACAAGCCCACAAAGCCCGAAAACCTCGTGGTGGACACCGCAACGATGACAATGACGTGGAGCAAGAGCGTGGCAACGAACGATTCGCCCGACGTGCTCTACAACATATATTCGTCGACGACGGCACCCGTCGATATCAACGACGCACGAAACCTCGTACTTACCCGCATCAACCGCACCTCCACCCGCATACAGATAGAACCCCGACGATACTACGCCGTCACCGCCATCGACAGGTATGGCAACGAGAGCCTGCCGCTGCAGAGCCATCAGCCCACCGCCGACGAGCAAACAATTTCGCTGCCGGCAGGTAGCAGAATGATGCAGTGCGACGGAAAGACACTCATCATACCCGACAGCAACGAGCCAATCGACTTCAATTACTATGTCGTAGAGACAATGCAGGGCAATATCGTCAAGACGATACCACACGCTACAAACCGCATAAACGTAGCCCTGCTGCCAGAAGGCATGTACCAGATAAGGACAATAGGAAAGAAAGGAAGAAGCCACAGGCTGGGATTCTTCATCGTGAAAAGAAAGAGAAACGTATGAACAACGACGATAAGACAAGGAGAATAAACCCGTTCTTCGCCGAGTATGACACTCCGCACGGCACTCCTCCCTTCGACAAAATCATGACCGAAGACTATGAGGAAGCATTTATGGAAGGCATACGCCGCGACGACGAAGAGATAGAAAAGATCATCAACGACACCGAGGAGCCTACGTTCGAGAACACTATCATCAGGGTAGACAACGAAAACGGCAACCACTACTACGACCTACTGTCGCGGGTGTCGAACGTGTTTTCGTGCATGCTCAGCGCCGAGACCAACGACAACCTCGACAATCTTGCACAGAAACTGAGCCCTATACTGACGAAACACGCCAACGACGTGAGGCTCAACAAGAAACTCTTCGAACGGGTGAAACACGTCTACGAGCATCATCGCGAGCTCACCGACGAGGAACAGATGCTGCTCAACAACTGCTACGACGGCTTCGTACGCAGCGGTGCACTGCTCGACGACGAAGGAAAAGAGCACCTGAGAAAACTCACCGAGGAGGCTTCGCTGCTCGGACTGCAATTCTCGCAAAACCTACTGAAGGAGAACAAAGCCTTCACTCTGCTCCTGACAGATGAAAATGATCTCGACGGACTGCCCGACAGTGCACGTGAAGCGGCAGCATTGGCAGCAAAAGAGGCAGGGAAAGAAGGATGGCTGTTCACTCTCGACCAGCCAAGCTACGGACCGTTTATGACCTACAGCACACGGCGGGAGCTGAGAGAGAAAATGTACATGGCGAAGAACACCGTGTGCATCCACGACAACGAGCAGAACAACATCGATATATGCAAGCGCCTGATAAACCTGCGACGCGAGATTGCTCAGATGCTTGGCTACGACACCTATGCCGACTACGTGCTGAAGCATCGCATGGCATCAAACGTGGCCAACGTGTATAAACTACTCGACGACCTCACCTGCGCCTTCAAACCCTACGCACTGAAGGAAGTGGAGGAAGTGGAAGATACGATGAGAAAAGACGTCGACGGCAAAGCGACGATGCAGCCGTGGGACTTCGCTTTCTACTCCCACAAACTGAAAATGGAGCGCTACAACCTCGATGCCGAGATGCTGAGGCCATACTTTGAACTGCAGAAGGTCATCGGCGGAGTGTTCGGACTGGCAAACAAGCTCTACGGCATCACGTTCAAGGAGAACAAAGACATCCCCGTCTATCACCCCGACGTGAAAGCCTACGAGGTGTTCGATGCCGACGGCAGCTATCTTGCAGTGTTCTTCGCCGACTTCCATCCTCGCAAGGGAAAACAGGGGGGAGCCTGGATGACAGAGTTCCAAGGGCAGTGGATCGACTCCAAGGGGCAGAACGTCAGGCCGCATGTGAGTGTGGTGATGAACCTCACAAAGCCGACAAGCGAGAAACCGGCATTGCTCACGCTCGGCGAAGTGGAGACATTCCTGCATGAATTCGGCCATTCTCTCCACGGCATGTTTGCAAATACACGCTTCGAGAGCCTCTCGGGGACAAACGTGTGGTGGGACTTCGTAGAACTTCCTTCGCAGTTCATGGAGAACTATGCCGTCGAGAAAGACTTCCTGCGAACGTTTGCCTTCCACTATCAGACGGGCGAACCGATGCCCGACGAACTGATCGAGCGCATCGTGAGAAGCCGCAACTTCATGGCTGCATACGCATGCATGAGACAGGTGAGCTTCGGACTGCTCGACATGGCATACTATACGAAGCACGATGCCTTCGACGACGACATCATCAGCTTCGAGAAAGAGGCGTGGAAGAAGGCCATTGTAGCCCCGCAACTCGACAACACCTGCATGACCGTGCAGTTCAGCCATATAATGGCAGGGGGCTATGCCGCCGGCTACTACAGCTACAAATGGGCAGAGGTGCTCGACGCCGACGCGTTCAGTGTATTCAAGAAGAACGGTATCTTCGACAAGGCGACGGCCCGGAGCTTCCGCGACAATATCCTCTCCCGTGGGGGCACAGAGCATCCTATGACGCTCTACAAGCGCTTCCGAGGATGTGAACCCACAATCGATGCACTCGTGGAGAGAAGCGGAATTGGGAAATAAAAACCCAAAACTGAAAACTCAAAACTGAAAACCCAAAACTCAAAACCCAAAACTCAAAACCCAAAACTCAAAACTGAAAATCCAAAACTCAAAACTGAAAACCCAAAACTCAAAACTGAAAAAAACATGCAAGATAAACAACGAATGCTCGACGGTCGCTACCTGAGGATGGCGCGCATATGGGCAGAGAACAGCTACTGCCAGCGACGCAAGGTGGGCGCACTGGTGGTGAAAGACAAGATGATAATCAGCGACGGCTACAATGGCACGCCGAGCGGATTTGAGAATGTGTGCGAGGATGAGAACGGGGTGACAAAGTCATACGTGCTCCATGCTGAGGCGAATGCCATCACAAAGCTTGCACGCAGCTCAAACAACAGCGACGGCTCAACGCTCTACATCACTGCCTCGCCATGCATCGAATGTGCGAAGCTCATCATCCAGGCCGGCATCAGGAGAGTGGTCTACGGAGAGGTGTATCGCCTCACCGACGGCATCGAGCTCCTCAAACGAGCCGGCGTGGAAGTCATCCAGTGGGAAGTGTAAAGTGGATAATGTAAAATGCCCCCTAATCCCCCGGAGGGGGACTATTCGTCATCGTCCTTTCGTCATCGTCCCTTCGTCATCGTCCTTTCGTCATCGTCCTTTCGTCATCGTTCTTTCGTCATCGTTCTTTCGTCATCGTTAAATCGTTAATCCGTTAATCCGCAATATGGCACAAGACAAACAAAACAGATACATGCCGATGCTTATGGCGCTGTGCGTCGTCATCGGACTCGTGGTGGGAAGCTTCTATGCCAACCACTTCTCTGGCAACAAGTTGAACATCATCAATTCGGGCAGCAACCGCATAAGCAACCTGCTGCGAATAATCGACGATCAGTATGTTGACAAGGTGAACATCGACTCGCTTGTCGACAATGCCATCCCTCGCATCCTCGAGGAGCTCGACCCCCACTCCGTGTATATCAACGCCAAGGATGCCCAGCTGGCCGACGAAGACCTGAAGGGCTCGTTCTCGGGGGTGGGTATCGAGTTCACCATACGCAACGACACGCTCCACGTGCAGAACGTGATAAGCAACGGTCCTGCCGAACGTGCCGGGGTGATTGCCGGCGACAAGCTCGTCAGCGTCGACGACAGTGCCTTCGTGGGGAAGATTGTCACCAACGAGGAGGCACAGCGACGGCTGAAAGGACCAAAGGACACGAAGGTGAAGCTCGGAATGAAACGCTACGGAAGCAAGGAGGTGAAGTATTTCACCGTCACGCGCGGCGAGATACCTATGAAGAGCGTCACGGCAACATATATGCTCAACGACAAGACGGGCTACATACGCATAAAGAACTTCGGCGAGACTACCTACTCCGAACTCCTCATCGCTCTCGTCAGCCTGTCGCAACAGGGGGCTGAGGGCATCTGTCTCGACCTGCGCGACAACACGGGAGGCTATCTCACTTCGGCCGTGCAGATTGCCAACGAGTTCCTGCCGAAGGGTAAGCTCATCGTCTACACGCAGGGCCGCAAGTCGCCGCGACAGGAGTTTAAGAGCAACGGCCACGGCAGCTACCAGGGCATACCGCTCACCGTGCTCATCAACGAAGGCTCGGCATCGGCAGCGGAGATACTGGCAGGGGCCGTGCAGGACAACGACCGCGGCACGATAATCGGACGACGATCGTTCGGAAAAGGGCTCGTGCAACAACAGCTCGAGTTCACCGACGGCAGTCGCATACGACTGACAGTGGCTCGCTACTACACGCCTTCGGGACGATGCATACAGAAGCCTTACGTCAGCGGTGCGGGAGGTGAATATGCCCAGGACCTCATCGACAGATACGAGCACGGCGAGTTCTTCTCCGGCGACAGCATAAAGCATACAGGCCCCGACTATCATACAGCCAACGGAAGGACGGTGTATGGCGGTGGTGGCATCACGCCCGACATATTCGTGGGCGAAGACACGGTGAACGTCACGTCCTACTACAAAGAGGCGGCCATGAGCGGACTGATACTGCAGTTTGCCTTCGAATACACCGACGACAATCGCCAGCGGCTGAAGGAGTTCACAACCATGCCCGCACTGCGGTCGTATCTGAAGAAGCAGAACATCGTGGAGCGGTTTGCACAGTTTGCCGACTCTCACGGACTGCGCCGGCGCAACCTCATGATACAGAAATCTCACCAACTGCTCGAACGCTTCCTCGTCAGTCGGATAATCTACAACATGCTGAGCGAACAGGCATGGATAGAATACATCAACGATGGCGACCCTGTGATTGAGCAGGCTCTGAAGGTGATAGAAAACGGCGAGGCATTCCCGAAGCCGGAGAAAGAAAAGACCCTGGCCCTTTCCAGCAGGAGGGAAAACCTTCGTGGAGAAAAGACAAAGACTCATGACCCTCAAATCGGCAACTATAGATTCTCAATCACATAGCAAGCAACAGCTGCGCAGGATGATGCGCGAGGAGAAAAGCAAGTACACAAGCAAGGAGCTGCAAGCGATGTCGGCCCGCGCTGTGGAACGGCTCCTCAACGACAAGCTCATTCTCAAAGCCGAAGAGGTGGCCATCTATGCGTCACTTCCGGACGAGGTGTGCACCAAAGAGGCCATCCATCGGCTCACGGCAATGGGAAAGGTGGTCTATCTGCCCGTGGTCGTCTCCGACACAGAGATGATCTTCCGACGCTATACCAGCGATGACGACATGCACCAGGGGGCATACGGCATCATGGAACCGGATAAGTCAAGCGCCAAGGAGTCAGACGCCAGAGAGTCAGACGACGCTAAGGTGCGAAATATTAAGTGGTTAAACACCAATGCTTCAACGTTTAGCGTAATCGTCGTACCGGGTGTGGCCTTCGACCGCAGCGGCCACCGACTCGGGCGCGGCAAGGGGTACTACGACCGACTGCTGCCGCGCACGACAGCCCACAGGATAGGCCTATGCTTCCACTTCCAGCTACTCGACGACATCCCTTCCACCAACCTCGACGCCACAATGGACGAGATCGTCACCGATGAAGAACATCATATCATCAAGCAAAGAGCTCTTTAGCCTCACAGCACTTCAGCCGCCATCGCACCACCGCATCCTCAAGCTGCGGCCTTCAGCCATCAACCACCACCTTGCTGCCAGCACCTCTTACGGCTCAACTGGCTTGCTGGTATCGACAGCGTTCTTTGGAGCTTCCTTGATCTTCAGTCCATCCTTCAGATAGAAACTCTTCTTGCTGCCCTTCTGGCTGCCACCCTTGCCCTCAGGGACAAAGTTGACTTTCAC
>JAFUVV010000011.1 GCA_017477435.1 Prevotella sp. | reverse complement strand
TACAGAAAATTTCTATTAAATTTGCAGTCGTCATGGGAATGGGTATTTGTTCGTAACTCTTTGATTATCACCTATAAAGTTACTAAAAATATTCCATTCCCACAACTTTTTTAACACTTTTCTTACGTCGAACTCACGTTATATTTACATCAGTTTCGTGGATGCGACGCTGTCGGTGTTTCTCTCACGATGGGAGCGCGATGGGGCGCAGCCGGTAGGTGGCCCCGCGGCGGGTGGGCATGTGAAGACGCTCACCATGCAGGACGATGCGTTCGCGGCCACACGTAACTTCCACCTCGCAGCCCGGCCAGGGATTCTCGAGTGTGAGAGGACGTCCCTGCTCGCTCTGGATGACGACATCGGCCACTACGCCCTTGGTCAGACGTGCCGAAACGACGAAGGCTCCCTCGACACGGATATGATGGAACATGGCGTCGCAGGAGCGTGGCCACACATGGAATAGGCGCACGACGTCTTGATGACCCGTGCAGAGCATCATATTGACGGTGCCTGGCACGGTGCTCCAGTTCTCAGTGCCGTGGGGGTTGTCCTTCTGAAAGCCGTTGGGATAGGTGTGGAGCGAATATTCGTGGAGGTGGCGAAGAATCTCAATGCCCGGATATCCCACGCGCACCGCGGCGGGATAGAAACTGTTGGTGCCGTTAAAGTCCATCCATCGGCCCATGGCGCTGATGGTGTTGCGGGCAACGGCGAGAAGAGAGTCGGGGCTCTCAAGCCCTATCTGGCCAGCAGGATAGATGTGCTGTATGCCCAATGTGTTGTCTGCCCACCACGCAGTGCCTCGTTCGGTGTAGCGGAAGACGGTCTGTCCGTCGCGTTGCTGAGTGGGATAGTCTGCCAGATGGTCGCGACGGTCGAGCCACGCGGAGCGGCGATCGGCGTCGCAATCGAGCATCTCGCTCATGTCGAGAGCCAGCGTCATCACCATGCGAACGAGTCCGAGCGAGAGGATGGGGTTCATTGTGCCGACGGTGCCCTCGTGGATAGCGTCGTTGAGAATGATGTATCGCTTACCGTCGCGCTTCAGGTAATGTTCCCAGAAGATGGCCACACTGCGCACGAAGGGATAGACTTCGCGGGCGAACTGGAGGTCCCAGGTGTGGTAGAACTGCATGGCGAGATTGGCGACAGCATAGGCTGCATTGCTCTTCTGGCCCCAGAAGAGTCCTTCGCTCTCGACGTTGCCACCGCTGAGCCAGTCGGGATGGAAACGCAGGTACTGGGGCGTGCAGCGGGTAGTCTCGATGCCCAGCGGCCCGATGCCCACGGGCAGCATGATGCCGTCGGCAATGCCCGTGACCTGCTGAGAATAGTAGCGGCCGCGATCCATGAAGTCGAGCAAGGGTCCGTAGTATGGCCGGGCCTGCTCGATGCGGTTGGCAGAATAGAGGGCATAGTATGGCGCCATGTGGTTGTAGTTCAGGTGATAGTCGCCGCTCCAGTCGGGTCGCTCACGGGTAATCCACGTACCGAAGAGCGGCGGAGGGAAGCGGAGGTCGCGGCTGCACGAGCCCATGCCGTAGAGCGAGAGGTAATACTGGCGCTCGACGGTGGGGTCGGGAATGCTTACGTAGGACTGTTCCCAATACTGATGCCACCAACGGCAATGGGCCTTGAAGAGTCGTCGCGGACTGCTCGAGGCTGCACGAGCGATGGCGTCGGCAAGGCAGTCGGCGGACTTGAAATTGCTCGAAAAGGCACACACCAGCGTCAGAGTCTTGCCCGGAGCGAGGGTGAAGCGGCCGTCATTCCCCTTCGGCAGTCGCAGGGCCACGGCTGCATGGGTGGCGATGTCGACTGAGTCGACGAAGGCGCGCTCGATGTAACGTATGCCTCCGGCCGTCTGTCCTTGCTGACGCACATCAGGCATCTGCCGCTCTTCGGCGTTGCGAACCTCAATATCGCCCTCATCGGGCAGGCTGAGCACCACACGACCCTCGACAGCCTCATTGCCCTCAGACGACAGACGCAGCACCATGACGTCGTCGGTGGCGGCGACGTAAGTCTGACATGTCACCCTCGCCGCCGTCTTGTCGAGGCGGATAGTGGTGGTGGCATCCCAGAGGTCTTGGCTGGCACTATATGATGCTTCCGCCATCGAAGGCAGCTCGATGGTCAGCCGGCCCAGCACAAGCGGATAGGACTCGCTGTGCCCTGAGCGCAGACGCCAGAAGTCGTTACGCGCCATGTGGAAGACGAGCCGCTCGTGACCGCCCGAGAGAGCAACGCCCGTGTATCCGTTGCCCATGAGAAGGGCGTCGACGGAGCAGTGCGACGGGGTGCGATGCGGGGGTGTAGAGACCGAAATCGTCTGCCGACGGAGGATTTCTTCTGCGCTTTGGGCTAAAGAAGATGCGGACATAGTAGCCAATACAAGCACAAGCAGAAGAATTCTATGACTTGACATATATCTCAGATGTGCGGGTTTTAACCCAAATCGGTCATTAGACCGAGGAAAGGGATATTATAGTTTGAAATGACTCTCTTCATGCTATAGCTGCACTTCTTTTCCATGTATGAAGGAAATGTAGGCATCTGCTAATCAGTGTATTTCAGCCGTAGGGAGTTAAGCACCACGCTCACACTCGACAACGCCATGAGCGCCGATGCCCACATGGGGGTTATCTGCCAGTGGACACCGAAGAGGTATGGCAGTCCTGCGGCGAGGGGGATGCATACAATATTATATATAAAAGCCCAGAAGAGGTTCTGATGTATCATCGCCACGGTGCGGCGGCTGAGTCGCAGAGCTTCGGGCACGACACTGAGCGACTGCCCCATGAGCGTCACTTGTGCGGCATCGATAGCCACGTCGGTACCGCGGCCCATGGCCATGCTCACGTCGCTGGCAGCAAGAGCCTGAGTATCGTTTATTCCGTCGCCAATCATGCCCACCGTCTTTCCGCTGGCTTGCAACTGTCTGACGAGGTCTTCCTTGGTCTGCGGAAGGGCACCGGCATGATAGCTGTCGATGCCGGCCTTCGATGCCCAGAAAGCCACGGCATCAGCCTTGTCGCCGCTCATCAGATGGACCTCGATGCCTTTATTTTTTAGCATCGAAATAGCCTCAGCGGCATCAGGCTTCAGACTTTCGCGCTCTTCGAAGGGCAGGTCGTCGGCACGGGTGAAGTCGATGGCGGGGTTGGGTATGGTGAGCGTGCCCGTCTTGTCGACCACGATGGCGTCGACCTTACACATACGCTCCAACGCAGCAGCGTCTTTTATGAGCACTCCCTTTTGCGCTGCCTTGCCTATGCCCACCATCAGAGCAGTGGGTGTGGCAAGTCCCATTGCGCACGGACAGGCCACGACCAGCACCGACACGGCTGAGATGACAGCCTGCGGCAGCATCGCCTTTCCGCCCACGAGGAGCCACAAGACGAACGTAAGGAGCGAGATGGCGGCCACTGCAGGCACGAAGCGCGCAGCCATGCGGTCGACGAGGCGCTGAACGGGAGGTTTGGAGTTTTGAGCAGCCTCAACCATCTCTATCACCTGCGAGAGCATCGTCTGGCCGCCAACCTTCTCAGCACGCATGCGGAGATGGCCCTGAGCAGGTATCGTGCCAGCAAGGACCTTGTCGCCCACGGTCTTGGCAACAGGGGCAGGCTCGCCGGTTATCATGCTTTCATCGACGTAGGCCGTGCCGCTGGTCATGAAACTGTCGGCAACTGTCACGCTGCCGTCGACGGGTATCTTTTCGCCCGCACTGACCTCGATTACGTCGCCGACCTCGATGGTGGAGATAGGCACCTCGTTCGTCTCACCTCCCACGACGAGCCGGGCTGTCTTCGGCCGCATGCCCATCAGTTCGCGTATCGACGTAGCCGTGCTGTCCTTGGCCTTCTCTTCAAGCAGGCGACCGGTGAGAACGAAGGTGATAATCATCACCGACGCATCGAAATAGGTGTGCCATTCCATCCCACGAGATGCCCAGAAGCTATCACCGAAGAATGTATTGAAAGCACTGAAAATGAATGTTATAGCCGTGGATAGCATCACGAGGACGTCCATGCCCGCAGTGCCATGGCGCAGCTGACGGAAGGCAGAGACGTAGAAACTGCGACCACAGACGATTATATTCGCCAAAGCAATAACGAGCGACAACTGATTGGCTGCATCGTGACCGCCGACGTCGACCCATCGCATGGATATCGACATCACCAAGAGGGCAAATATCCACGACAGGATTACGCGGCGACGCAGCAAAAGAAACTCGCGTGCCACAATCTGCTCTGCGGCACGCGAGTCGTCGACTACGAGGTCGTAGCCAATGGCATTTATCTCTTTCTTCATCTGCTCCGGCGTTATCACCGAAGGGTCGAAATCGACTGTCGCCGTACGACCGACAAGATTCACATCGGCCGACGCAACACCGGCAAGCGAACTGAGTTTTCTCTCAACATTTGCCGAGCATGCCGAGCATGCCATGCCAACGACCGGAATAGTTTTCTTCATAGTTGTCTCTTATTCTTCTTCCCTGCTTATGAAAGTGGCATTTGCCTGATGTGTGGCAAGCACGAGCACCTCGGCAATCTGGACATGTGAAGGCGCACTGGCTGCATATAGCGCAACGTCGGCAATGTCGTCGCCAATGAGTGGTTTCACACCTTTGTACACACCAGACGCGCGTTCGGCGTCGCCACGGAAGCGAGTGACACTGAAATTCGTTTCCACCAATCCTGGCTTGACGTTTGTCACGCGTATCGGCGTGTCGGCAAGATCAATGCGCAACCCATCGGAGAGAGTCTTCACTGCTGCCTTTGTGGCACAATACACACTGCCTCCGCCGTATGCGGTATCGCCAGCCACGCTTCCGATGTTGATCACATGACCTTGTCCACGCTCCACCATCAAAGGAACGACGAGCTTCGTCATCGTGAGCAAACCTTTTATGTTGGTGTCGATCATCGTGTCCCAGTCGTCGGCATCGAGTTCAAACTCCTTGTCAAGGCCCAGGGCAAGACCGGCATTGTTTATGAGGACATCGATGTTGTTCCAGTCTGGTCCGAGCGACTCTATCGCCTCTCTGGCTTTTTCCCTGTCTCTCACGTCGAATACGAGCGATTTCACCTTCGCTCCCATTTCTACCAAGTCGCCCTTCACGGCGTTGAGCCGCTGAGCATTGCGACCAGTGATTATCACATCATACCCTGCAGAAGCAAACTTGCGGGCGCATGCTTCGCCAATGCCACTCGTGGCACCTGTTATCAATACTATACGTTTCATTTCTTATCGCTTGTTATCTTATTTCTCACGACCGCATTGCACGGCTTTTTTCAAGTAGTATCTGTACGATACGCTCCGACGTACGCCCGTCCCAACGGTCGGGCAGAGCGCTCTCCTTCCATTCGCCTCGCACCATGCGATCTATCTCTTCACCGAGCAACTCGGCATTCTCGCCTACAAGAACATTCGATCCCACCTTGACAGTCTCTATATGTTCGGTATAACTATTGAGTGTTATGCATGGCACACTGTTGAATGTTGCCTCCTCTGCTACATTCCCCGAATCGGTCACGATGCCCTTAGCATGTGCCGTGAGATACCCGAATTCAAGGTAACTAAGGGGACTTACGAGCACCAAAGAGCCCATCTGGCTGCCCAGAACGTCTTTCACGGCATCGGCGGCAAGTGTACGCAGCGGAGCCACGATGGGTGTACGACCGGCATGACCAATCATGCTGACAAGCATCTTCTTTAGATTCTCGCGGTCGGCAATAAGCATCTTGCGATTCAAAGTGAATACGATATAACCTTTGTCCTCGAGGCCATATTCATCCATTATCGCTGGCCGTTGCAGCCGGGCATAGTTGTATCTGAGCGTATCCATCAGGATATTTCCCACCATGAATATCTTCTCCTGCCCTGCTCCCTCGCGTGTGGCGGTACTGTTGCTGCTCATACCTGCTGTGAACAGAAGGTCCGACAAGCCATCGATGACCAGACGGTTGATTTCCTTGGGCATGTTGATGTCGAAGGACCGCGTACCTGCCACGAGGTGGGCGAGCAGAAGGCCTTGCTTCTTGGCGACGATAGCCGCCGCCATGGTCGATGCCAGGTCGTCGACTACAATCACCACGTCGGTCTTTCTGGTCTGAAGATATTGTTCGAAAGCCGACATCACCTGCCCCGTGAGTTCGTTTAGATTAGTACAGCTGACGCCGAGGAATACCGAAGGACGGTCTATCTGCAAGTCTTCGAAAAGCGACGACTCGAGCGTGATATCGTCCTCTCGTCCTGCATATACAAGTTCATAGTTGATATCCTTACCTTCGTCGTGAGCCTTTCCAATAGCCCTCACTATCGGTGCGACCTTGATGAAATTGGGCCGTGCACCTGCTACAATACATATGTTCAGCATTTTCTGTCTATTTGTTTATGAATATTACTTCACTATTATCTTCTTGTTATCTTCCCTGTATTGGCTTCAATTCCATATTGTCAACGTTTGGAGCCCATCCTTCATTGTTGTATAGTCTGACAGTGTTCAGCCCTTTTCGCAACTTCACCCTGACGGTGGTTGTCTTCCATTTGTCGGTAAACGACCCGCTGTTCAGTCCATAAAGCGTGAGTTGCTGTCCTCCATTCACCATCACAGACAAGTCTCGCTTGTCTTCCGACGCATATCTCAGCGTGAGTATATAGTCGCCACCATGCTCACTGAAGACATTCCTCCACTCCATATAGTTCTCCGGACTGTTCCCGAGGTAGCCGACGTATGCTCCCTGGCTTGCCTGCTCTGCCATATTATACTGAGCATATTCGTTTTTCCACATCTCATGGAACATCTTCAACCATGCCTCTTCGGCTTGATACACAGAGCGTTCGAGGCGCTTACCTTTGATGAAGAACGCTGCCGAGGCATGTGGCTGAAGGGTGAAATGCAAAGTTCCATTTGCCTTGGGAAGCTTCTTATCTTCAAGACAATCGAAGAGGGATACCGGTCCCTGCATGCCTAACATGCTGACGTCGATGTCGATCTTCTGGACTTCATCACTGAGATTGATGACAGCAAATGCGCGTTTCTTCCCGTTGATCTTTTCCATATCCTTTGCCACGACATAGACGTCGCCCTTCTTCATCACCACCGGAGCACCGATGCCGAGGCGATCCTGATTCATTGCAAGCAGATGCCTGTTCTTCAACAATGCCAGCGAAGACTCGGGTATCTTCGTAAGGTCGCATCCTATGAGCAATGGCGAAGAGCAGATGCTCCAATAGATCATGTGGGTTGTTTCCTCTGCAGGAGTCAGCGTGCGTCCAATCTCGAGCATGTCCATGTCGTTGTAGTGGCCGCCGCCCGTATATGCCTGAAGATACAGATTGCGCTTGATGATATACTTCACCGACTCCCATTCACAGTAGATATCGCCTGTCGTTCGCCACGAGTCGGCTATTTCGCTCACCCATGTGCCGGGATATGCCCAGCGACACATGTTGAACTTTATCTTCCTGCCGCGTTCCTTGGCACAGCGATCCATCTCGCGACGTATCTTGCCATACTGCTCCTGCTCTTTTAGCCCCATGCGCATGCCGCTGCAGTAGTCGATCTTAATGAAATCGAAGTTCCAGTCTATGAAGAACTGCCGGCAGTCTTCAGCTTCGTGACCGTAGAAACCTACGCCGATGCCTTCCTTCACCTTGCTGTATATGGAGCTGCACGAGTTCTCGCCGCCGTCGGAGTAGATGCCGGGAATCAGTCCGAGCTTGTGGATATAATCTGTCAGCGAGCGCATGCCGTAGGGGAAGAGTTTGTCGTTGAGCCGCACCCTTCCGCTCTCGTCGCGCCCGTTCCAATAGCCGTCGTCGATGTTCACGTTTCTGTATCCTGCCTTTGCCAGCCCTGTTGAAATCATTGCATCGGCCTGACTGCGGATGACATTGTCGCTGATGTTCAGAGCAAACGTGTTCCACGAACTCCATCCGAGGGTAGGAGGATCGAATGCCATGACGCTGGACGCCATGGCACTCAATAGGATAATCAATTTTTTTCTCATTCTACAGACTATCTTTCCGGCTTCACGAAGGGTCTTTATTCGCTCTCCTTGAAAAGTTCCTTTATGCCTGCGAGCGACCCCATCACATTTGTTGCCTCGAAGGGGAGGTATACGGTCTTGGTCTGATTGTTGTGGGCGAGTTCCTCCATCATCTGGATGTATTTCTGCGCAAGCAGGTAGTTAGCCGGATTTGTTGTCTTGCCCACGGCTTCTGTCACCAGTTCGATGGCCTTTGCCTCGGCCTCGGCCTTGCGTATGCGGGCCGTTGCTTCACCTTCGGCATTGAGTATCGACTGCTGCTTTGCAGCCTCGGCGCGGTTGATGGTAGATGTCTTCTCGCCTTCCGACTGCAGTATTGCGGCCTGCTTCTGTCCTTCGCTGGTGAGAATGGTAGCGCGCTTGTTACGCTCTGCCTGCATCTGTTTCTCCATTGCCTGGAGCACGCTCGACGGCGGGATGATGTCCTGCAACTCAACGCGGTTCACTTTCACTCCCCACTTGTCGGTTGCCTCGTCGAGCACGGCACGCAGCTTTGTGTTGATGGTGTCGCGCGAGGTGAGCGTCTGGTCGAGCTCGAGTTCGCCGATGATATTACGCAGTGTGGTCTGCGTCAGCTTTTCGATGGCGTTAGGGAGATTGTTGATTTCATACACGGCCTTGAACGGATCCATGATCTGGAAATACAGCAGGGCGTTGATTTCCATCTGGATATTATCCTTCGTAATCACATTCTGGCGTGCGAAGTCGAACACCTGTTCGCGCAGGTCGATGGCGGTACTGTATACATATCGTCCGCGCGACATGGTGATCATCTCCTTAGCACGGTCGATGAAAGGAATGATTACGTTTATGCCTGGCTTCAATGTGGCATAATATTTTCCGAGTCGCTCAATGATGCGTGTCTCACTCTGTGGTATGATCACCACAGCCATTTTCACGAAGATGATTGCCAGCAAGACGATGGCAATAAGTGCAAATAGTCCGAAATTTTCCATATTAACTTTGTTTTTTAGATATTTCTTGGTTGTTGAGTTTATTTCAGTTGCAAATATAATAAAAGTATTATAATATCCTGCAAGAAGGCGACCAGAAAAACTGAAGGCGAGGAGGAACTGGGAAGTTCTAGGAAGGCCTAGGAAAACCTAGGAAGACCTAAGAAAGCCCAGGTAGGCCTAAGTTGCCGTAAGTTCTTCCAATTTTCTTTTCAGTTCTGCGTTTTCTGCTATCAGTCTGCTGTTTTCCTCCTGCAGTTTTTTTATGATGGCATCCTGTTCTTGTCGATATCCGGTGCGTGCAGAGTACATTCGTTCTTTTATGCCACCTTCTCTGACGAAGCGTTTCTCGAGTTGCTCGATGTAGGATGTCATCATCTTATCCATTTGATGACAAAGGGTTAAGAGCATATTTGCCATTTCTTCATCATTCATCTTTGCGATAAGAGGTGCATAGTCATTGAAGTCGTTGTGAGAGTGACAGAATTCTCGCAGCCGTTGTTGCCGGGGACTATCCTGCGTCCATATCTTCAGATGGTGAGTATTGATGTAGTCAAAATAGTCGCTACGCAATTCTTGCAGACTTCCTCTGGCTACATTCAAGAGTTTTATCTCCATCTCCGAACTTGTCTGTCCGTCCTCGCTACCTTCCACTATATTTTGCTTTCCAGATCGAGCTGCCTGCACCATCTGGTCAACGGTACGGTCGCCATGTGCTGGAAGAAATCGCTTGCAGAACTCGACAGTCAACTGATATATGGCGTCGCTCTTGCGGTAGATAAAGAGATTTTTCCATACGACAGGCTTTTTCAATACCTTGCCTTTGGTGCTATATTCCATGCTTTCTGCTTTTTTAGGAGTGGTTATGAGGTTCTAGGAAGTTCCAGGAAGACCTAGGAGAGCCTAGGAAGACCTAAGTTGTCCCAGGAAAGACCTAAGTGGCTCTTGGGTTCTACGAGGTCTTCTCCACAGTGATGATGATGCTGTTTCGCTCTACCACTCTCACCCTGATGCCTTCGCCTATTGCTGTGGCATCGGCAGTGCATGCCTTCCAGTAGTCGCCATCGATGCGCACGCATCCGTATCCGCTGGCGGGTATTGCTTCCACCACTTCGCCTGTGCGTCCGATGAGAGCGTCGGCATTGGAGAGCCGTTCCTCGCTTGGTTTGTGCAGCCACCTGAGCAGTGCGGGGCGGATGAGCCAGATGCTTACGACGGATGCAATGGCGAAGATGATTACTTGCAGCCAGAAGGGAATCCCCGTGAGCGCTGCGATGGCAGTCACTGCTGCTCCTATGGCGAAGCAGGTGACGTAGAAGTCGCCTGAGCTAAGCTCGAGGACGAGGCACACGAGGGCAACTATCGTCCACGCGAGCCAAAGATTTGCCGAGATGTATGCTATCATAGTATAAAGTAAAATGTATAATGAAAAATGCAAAATGATTCCCCTTCTCTGGCGTCAACGACGGTGTTGACGCCAGAGAAGGATAGGATCGTTATCTTTTCTTCGTCAGACTCGATACCGAGACGGTCTTTGTCGTCTTAGGGGTCGATTTTGTAGTGGTGGTTGTAGTGGTCTTTCCCGTTGCAGCGTTGTAGTACTGTAGTGCTTCGGGCATTATTTTCTGGAGTGCAGCGATGCGCTTTGCATCGGATGGGTGGTCGCTGAACATGTCGTTCTGGTTGGTGTTTCCGCTCTGTGCTGCCATTCTCTGCCAGAAGGGGATTGCCACCTGCGGGTCGTAGCCTGCCATGGCGGCGAAGATGAGTCCCATGTGGTCGGCCTCCGTCTCGTGGTCGCGGGAGTATTTGAGATTGCGGAACTGCAGTCCGTTCTGCACGATTATCTGTGCTATCGATGCTCCTGTCTGCCCCACTCCAGCCGCACTGAGCACGCCGCCGAGTATCTGCGTGCCATACTGCTGCTTTATCTGCTTCGACATCTGCTCTGCCGAGTGCTTTGCCACGGCATGGGCTATCTCGTGCCCGAGCACTATGGCGAGCGACGACTCGTCCTGGGTGACGGGCAGGAGGCCTTCGTAGACCACGATCTTTCCGCCGGGCATGCAGAAGGCATTCACGCTGTTGTCCTTCACAAGGTTAAACTCCCAGCTGTACTGGCTGAGTTCCGATGCCATTCCGGCGGCCGTGAGATAGTTCTGTACTGCCGTTGCCAGCCTTTGTCCCACGCGCTGCACCATGGCGGTGCTGGTTGCATCGGCCGACTTGGTGGCCGACTGCATATACTTTGTATACTCCTGATTGCTCAGGCTCAACACCTGTTCGTCGCTGACGAGCAGACTCTGTTTGCGGCCCGTGATGGGCACTGTGCGCGATGTGCCGCAGCCAACAATGATGGCAGCAGCAACTGCAATGAAAAGAATTCTGATGTGTTTCATAAGTTTTTATTTTATTTAAGTTGTGTTTATTCCATCTCCGAACGGAAGAGAGCCTATTTCACTTTCCGACATACAAAATACGGAAAAATTATCCGAACGGCCAAAAAACAAAGGCAGTTTTTACGTTCAGGACCGATTATTTTTTTCTTTGGCGAGAGTACATGGGCTTTGTACTCGGAGTACAAGAGTCATGTACTGCGAGTAGGACGTTCATGTACTCGGAGTACAAGGCCCATGTACTGGCGCAGAGAGTGGTGGTTAGCACCGAAACTCGACTTCGCTTGCCGCGACAGAAAACTCGCCTTATCTTTGCATCCGAAAAGAACAGAACGGGATAACACCTATATTGTTTCACATTAATCTTATAAATTATGAAAGACAAAGACCTACTGAGAGAATTTGCAAAGAAGGAACCCCTCTGCACCAACAGTGCATGCAGGATGAAGAAGAAATGTTTCCGCCACATGGCATGGGACTATCTCTCCCCCGACCGGCGCTACGTGACTACGATCAGCCCCTCCCTCACCGGCGCCGGCGGGAAGGCCTGCCCCCATCTGGCCATGCCGACGGCCCGTCTGCAGCCGCGGGGATTCACCCACATCTACGACAACATGCCCCACGCAGCCGTCGCTCCGATAGCACGGAAACTGCAAAAAGCACTGGGCCGGACCAACTACTTCTCCCTGAAGCGCGGCGACCGACCGCTCACTGCCGACGAGCGCACCACGATAGAGAGCGCATGCAAGAAAAGCGGAATGGCAGGAAAACCGCAGTACGACGCGTGGGAGGAGGGATACGAATAGAAGCAGAAAGAAACGAACCGGATGGTATTAGCCACATCCGACGATTTTCCGGGAATTTTTTTCTCGTTTCTAAATCAAATGCTTTAACTTTGCACATTGGAGGCAATCCAATGTGCAAAGTTGTTTTTTACGCAATCATAAATCTAAAACCATAACGTCATGAAAACAATCAAATCGTTTATTATCACCGCTGCATTGTCGTTTTCGCTTTGCATCAATGCCGACGTGGTGGTGACGCCATCGCAAGTCGTCGGACCCATAAAGCCCATGAACGGCGTGAACAACGGCCCGAAGATTGAAGGCAGCGACCAGACGACGGGCAACAGCACGGCATACGCCGCGGCGCAGTTCCCCTATGCACGGACTCACGACGCGTCGTTCTACGCCGGCTACGGAGGGGAGCACACCGTCGACATCACTGCCATTTTCCCCGATTTCGACAAAGACGTCGACGACCCAAAATCCTACGACTTCGTACTGACCGACAAGTATCTGGCGGATATCATGAGCACAGGGACGAAAGTGTTCTACCGCCTCGGCCAGAAGATTGAACACAACAAGAAGAAGTATGGCATCTATCCCCCAAAAGACTTCAAGAAGTGGGCCCGCATCTGCGAGCACATCATACGCCACTACAACGAGGGATGGGCCGATGGATTCAAACTCGGGATAGAATACTGGGAGATATGGAACGAGGCCGACTTAGACATCTGGGAATGGAACACAAACCCACGATGCTGGGGAGGCACCGAGCAACAGTTCTTTGAGTTCTTCGAAGTGGCGGCCAACCACCTGAACAAGTGCTTCCCCAACCTGAAGATTGGCGGCCCAGCATTAGCCAGCAACGAGCAATGGGCAGACCGATTCCTCGCATACATGAAACAGCACAATGTGGACATCGATTTCTTCTCCTGGCACTACTATGCTAAACAGCCAAACATCATCTCGGAGAAAGCGGCAAGGATAAGAAAGCTCATGGAACGCCACGGATACGGAGAGAAGGAGTCGATACTCAACGAGTGGAACTATGTGCGCGGATGGAACAAAGACTTCGTCTACTCCCTGAAGGCCATCAGCGCCGAAAAAGGTGCTGCCTTCACGCTGGCAACGATGATTCTGTGCCAAGACCAGCCCGTGGACAAACTCATGTATTACGACGCACGCATCGGTACCGGATTCAACGGGCTCTTCGACCTCTACGACCTGTCGCCACGGCCGGCCTACTATGCATTCTATGCATGGAAACGATTGCTCGACTACGGGCAGCAGGTGAAAGCAGAGACGGACTACAAAGATCTCTACGTCAGCGCTGCACGGGGCAAAGACGGACGGCTGATGCTCATCCTCTGCAGATATTCGGAAGACGACAACCAGTGCGCTAAGGAGACCTACCGCGTGCGACTCGCAGAAGGACAGATCGAGAAAGCCGTGGGACACCTGACCGACCAGTCGCACATATACACCGAGATACCGCTCAACGTGAACGACGGAGCAATCGACGTCTCTCTATGGCCAAACTCTTTCATAGCCATAGAGATGTGACGATTACAACCGGATGACAGCCCCGGCAGCACTCGCCGGGAAAAGAAAAAGTAAGGGCTATCCTCGCGGACAGCCCTTTTTTTATACAAAAACATTATGAAATACTAATTTCTGCGAATAAGTCTATTCTATGTGAAATTTAATGAACCTAATCTTCTTGTCGACGGCGGAAAATACCTAATTGTTGTTCTGGATGCAAAATTAAGCAGAAAATCAGTAACATGCAATACCTAAAAGTAGGGTTTTTTATTGTGTCACAACAGTTTACATGCGACGGCTTCCGGGTGCTACGGCAAGAGTACAAGGCCCATGTACTCGAAGTACAAAGCCCATGTACTGGCAGTACAAGGTTCGTGTACTCGGAGTACAAAGGCTTTGTACTGCCGGCGAGAGAGTCGGAAGAGGGCTTCGCTAACGCTTTCGTCCTTTCGTTATCGTTCTTTCTTCTTCGTCCTTCGCTATCGTTGACGTTTAAACCCAAATCGGTCATTAGACCGAGGATAGGGATATTATAGTTTGAAATGACTCTCTTCATGCTATAGCTGCACTTGTTTTGTCATCTTACCGGTTTTATCTTATCGACGTAGCCCGCTACGCCTTAAAAGATAAAACCGCTAATCTGCCTAAAACAAGTACAACTCTATCATAAAGTCTAATGACCGATTCGGGTTAAAAGAAGGGGGAAACTGTTCAGCGGCGGATGATGGTCGACCCCGACAAGCGGGGGTCGCTGCTGCCGATCTGTACCACGTAGAGGCCTCGTGGAAGGCTGGCAAGGCTGACTTCGGGGTTGTCGTGGCCGCGACCGACGTGGGTGGTGAGGAGCTTCTGGCCGCCGACGGAATAGACCGACAACGTGAAATCGTTGTCGCGGGCAAGGTCGGAAAGGATCACGAGATTCCCTTCGCCCGTCACACGGAAGCGTGCTTTCTCGGGCTGCGAGAGGGAGATGCCGTCGATGGCGTCGATGCCAAGGATGTAGAGCAGGCCACGATAGACGTCGATCTCGCCCCAGCCGTCGGTGTTGTTGGGCCAGACGTCGGTGTCGGAGGTGCGGCGGCAGGTGTGGGCGAAGACGTCGATGATCTCGTCGCGGGTGAGAGTGGGACGTGCCTGTAGCCACAGGGCGATGGCTCCACCCACTGCCGGCGACGACATCGACGTGCCTGACTGCGCTTCCCATCCGTAGACGCGACCGCCGCGCTCCATCGTCTCGACAAGGAAGCGGAGCTTGCCTGCATCGGTTGCGGCTTCAATGAAATAGCTGCTCATCGACGAGATGACGTTTGCCCCGGGGGCAAGCACGTCGGGCTTCACAAGGCCCTGATGGGTGGGACCGACGGAAGAGAAACGGCCGCGACGGCCGCCGGTGTCCCAGTTCTGGTCGACATACTCGTCGCGATAGTTGACGAAGCCGGTGCGATAGGTGGTACTTCCCACGCAGATAACATCCTCGCAAGCCGAGGGGGAGTTGATGCTGTGGGTGCATTCACCGTCGGTGAGCTCAGGATTGCGGGCGTTGGTGGTGAAACGACCGTAGATGTTGAAAAACTCCACTCGCGCCTCTGCACCGACAGCCTCGATGCTGAACGGCTGGGAAGCAGCAAACTTGCCCTCGTCTTCGGCATAGAACTCCACGATGATGTCGTCGGGATTATAACACGAACGGTAGCAGTAGATGTCGACAGGATAACGGCGTGAGGCAAGCGTGATGGTGTCGATAAGGTTGGAGTCGGGCTGGAGGCAAAGCTCGTCGGTGGTGATGGAGAAGGCCTCGGGAGTGTCGCCGTAGGAGGTGATGCGCAGGGTGAACGGCCCCGACGAACGGAGCGTGGTGAACACGTAGTTCTCGTCGTAGTTGCGCAGGAATGTGCCGGCTGTGGCATCGCCGGCGGGCTTCTCGATATAGGTGGTGTAGTAGCCGTTGTTGCCGGCCGACGATACGATTATACGACCGGGACCTGCAAGCCGCGAGAGGGTCTCAAAATAGAGCTGATCGTCGCCGCGGAAATCCTGATGCGACCCTTCACTGAACGAGATCACACAGGGCTTGCCAACACGGTCGGCATAGTCGAAGATATATTTGAATCCGAGTGCGTCGGTTGCCGACGTATATTTATAAAGGTCGAGACTGTCGATGAGCACGACGTCGGTGGTCACTGCGTTGTTCACCAAGCATATGTCGGCGTCGGGAGCAATGCCCCGGTAGGGCGTGCCTGCACCGCTGCCCGCTGCAATACCGAGGGTGTGGGTGCCGTGAGTGATGAGATGGTTGTCGCGGGAACGGGCGTATGTAAGCAGCTCGGAGTCGCCCTCATAGTCGGCACCGACATAGAGACTGCTGCCGATGGTGTCGGTTGACAGCTGATCCCAAAAGGCTTTTATGCGGTATTCGTCGCCAGAGGAGGAGAAGAAATTGGGATGCGTCAGGTCGAACCCCACATCCTGGATTCCCATGACGACGCCCTCGCCGGTGAATGCCTGCGGCAGATCAGTGCCCGCATAGGCGGGAAGGGCATTTATCTGGATGCCGACAGTGTCGAGAAGAACGTGGGCCGAACGGCTGGCCTCGATGCGCAGGACGCGGTCGTCGGCCGAAAGACGGGGAATCAAAGCAACAGGAAGGCTCACAATAGATATATCTCCAAACTCTGCAAGGGGCTTCAGGGCATATTCGGAGAATACATCAGCACCGCCGGAAGCGGTCTTCACGAAGGCACAGAGCTCTTGCCGGCGACGAGGCACAGCCGACTTGGCAGAGCGGACACGCGACGACATACGGACAGCCTGACGCACATAGGGCGAGAGCTTTCTGTCGGCAGCAAAAACTGAAGGCTGGAACAACGACAGAAGTAGAACGGCAAGAAGCACTCTGAACTGTTTCATTGCGGCAAAGATAATGATAAATAGCAAAATACAAACATTTTTGTGAAAAAAACAGCCAAAGAATTTAACCGAGACGTATTTTTTAGTACTTTTGCACAAAGTACAATGACAACAGACAATAATATGACAGAAAACAAGTACATTGCCGTGGCCTATAAGCTCTGCAGCATAGAAGACGAACGGCTGATGCCCATCGAAGAGGCAACCATTGAGAACCCATTCGTGTTCATAAGTGGCTTCGGACTGACTCTCGGCGAGTTTGAAAAAAACATCCTGCCACTGGAGAAAGGCGAAAAGTTTGACTTCGTGCTGCAACCGGAACAGGCATACGGCATGATCAACGAAGACAATATCTTCGAACTGGACCGCGAACTGTTCTGCATCGACGGCAAGTTCGACTCGAAAAACATATATCTCGACGCCATCATACCAATGCGGGATGAAGACGGACAGGTGTACAGGGCAAGGGTCGACAACATCAGCGACGACAAGGTAAGACTCGATTTTAACCACCCTCTCGCAGGGAAAACGCTCAACTTCATAGGCTCCGTGGTGGAAAGCAGAATTGCAACTAACGAAGAGATAGAGAAATTTATCAACGACATCGACGACGACGGATGCTGCGGAGGATGCGGTGACAACGGGAAAGACTGCAACAAAAATGACGGCAGATGCTGCAAGAAAGGCGGAGGAAAAGGTCACGGATGCTGCCACGGAAAATGACCTGCAACAGAAATCTGACGCATAAAACCAATTCCGAATACGCACTGCATAAAAGAAGTCAAACGGGGCAACACCTACACCCGACGCACAAATCCGCCCCTGAACAGAAAGGCTGCAGCCACACGACTTAATACAATCGGATTTATATGAGCAACACAATCGGAACACTATTCAGGCTTACGACCTTCGGCGAGAGCCACGGCGAGGCCATCGGAGGTGTGATAGACGGCATGCCTGCAGGAGTCGCGGTCGACATGGAATTCATCCAGAGCGAACTGAACCGACGCCGGCCAGGACAAAACCGACTGACCACGCAACGCAACGAGAGCGACAAAGTGGAACTGCTCAGCGGAGTGTTTGAGGGTAAAACCACTGGCACGCCAATCGGTTTTATCGTAAAGAACGAGAACCAACGCTCGCAGGACTACACAGAAATGGCCGACAAGCTGCGCCCATCGCACGCCGACTTCACCTACCAGCAAAAGTATGGAGTGAGAGACTATAGAGGCGGGGGGCGCTCCTCGGCGCGAATAACGATAAGCAGAGTAGTAGCAGGGGCATTCGCAAAGCTTGCTTTACAAAGCGTTGGAATTGATATCCAGGCTTTTACGTCGCAAATAGGCGACATAAAACTCTCGGGTGACTACAACGACTACAATATCAGCCTGAGAGAGAGCAATCCCGTGCGTTGCCCGGATGGAAAAACTGCCGCAGAAATGGAACTGCTGATAGCTCGGATGAGAGAAGAGGGCGACTCGGTGGGAGGAGTGGTCACAGCCGTAATAACAGGCTGTCCGGCCGGACTGGGAGAACCCGAGTTCGGAAAACTCAGTGCAGATCTGGCTGCTGCAATGATGAGCATAAACGCGGCAAAAGGGTTTGAGTATGGCGAAGGATTCGATGCCGCGACGAGGAAAGGCAGCGAGAGCAACGACATCTTCTGCTCGGAAAACGGCACAATACGCACACGGACTAATCACAGCGGAGGAATACAAGGCGGAATATCCAACGGCGAGGACATATATTTCAGGGTGGCCTTCAAACCCGTGGCAACAATCATGAAAGAACAGGAGACCGTCGACCGCGAGGGAAGAAGCACTACGATAAAAGGCAAAGGACGTCACGACCCGTGTGTGGTTCCAAGAGCTGTGCCTATAGTGGAATCGATGGCCGCAATCGTCATTTTAGACCATTTTTTGCTAAATAAGTCGAAAAAAATGGAATAAAATGCATTTTACATGTGTTAAAAACGTAAAAGAGAGAATAGAAACAAAATTTTTTATATACTTTTGCATTCGGTAATAAGGGGTTTGTGAAAACGCCTCATTGCTTAGTTAAGTCTAGTTTAGTTTTTGTGTTGGTTGAGGGCTACCGATCGGTAGCCCTCAAATTTTTCCCTATACAGACAAATAAACACGCATCTTTACAGCCTTGACAGGCTCACATCATTCCGGATGCTGTGCCTTGGAGAACAACAGAAGAAAATACATGAACCTTGTACTGGCGATACAAAGTTCATGTACTCGGAGTACAAAGCCTTTGTACTCGAAGTACAAGGCCCATGTACTGAAGCCGGACCATCATCCCGCCACTCCAACTATATCCTTCAGCGAGCGACAGCCATGGTCGTCGAGCCACTTGTCGATACCGTCGCGCACCTTTATCGTCACCTGAGGCTCGATGAAATTGGCCGTGCCGATCTCAATGGCCGACGCTCCTGCCATGAAAAATTCTATTGCATCGGCAGCGTTCATTATTCCTCCGAGCCCGATGACAGGAATCTTCACTGCCCGCGCAACCTGCCACACCATGCGCACGGCAACGGGTTTGACGGCAGGACCGCTAAGCCCTCCCGTGCCTATACTGAGCCGCGAACGTCGGCGCTCAATATCGATAGACATACCCATGATGGTATTGATGAGCGACACGGCATCGGCCCCAGAAGCCTCGGCGGCACGCGCAATCTCAGCAACGTCGGTCACATTGGGCGACAGCTTCACAATGAGCGTTTTGTGGTAGCACTTGCGAACAGCACTCACCACACTGACAGCACCTTCCACAGTGACTCCAAAAGCCATTCCACCATGACGGACATTGGGACAGGATATATTCAGCTCGATAGCCGGAATATTGTCGAGAGCATCGATACGAGAAGCACACTCGGCATAATCTTCAACTGTAGAACCACTCACATTTACAATAAAGCGACCATCATACTTCGAGAGTTCGGGATAAATATGCTTGCAAAAATAATCCACACCTTTATTCTGCAGCCCGACACAGTTGAGCATGCCTTGCGCAGTCTCGGCCATACGTGGATAGTCGTTACCCTCGCGAGGGTGGAGCGTAGTACCCTTGACAATGATTCCACCAATCTGACTGAGGTCAACAAAATCGGAAAATTCAATTCCATAGCCAAACGTGCCAGAAGCTGTCAGCACAGGATTCGGAAGACGAAGACCTGCTATATCAACACTTAAATCAGCCATAATCAACGAGTTATTTATTCCACAAAAGTCTATCTATGTCGAACACCGGCCCGTCCTTGCACACGCAGAGATTACCATCGACCGTCTTTTCTACACAGCACAGGCACGCACCGAGTCCACAGGCCATCATGTTTTCAAGCGAAACCTCACACCTTATATTATTATTACGCGCGTAAGAGGCAACAGCCTTCATCATCGGGACAGGGCCACAAGTGAAGACAATATCGAATTTTTCACATGCAAGAAGTGAGTGATTTGTCACGAAGCCACACTCTCCAGCAGAACCGTCTTCGGTAGTGACATACGTTCGGCCAATCTGCTCAAACAGCTCTCTCTCAAGGAGATCGCCCTCCGTGCGGGCTCCGAGTAGAAACGTCGGCGACACACCGTCTTTAGAAAGACGACGCCCAAGGAACAATAGCGGAGCAACACCCACGCCACCGCCCACCAGAAGGACGTGACTATCAGCCGGTAATGCCGTCGTGAAACCATTTCCAAGAGGAAAGACACAGTTCAAAACGTCGCCCTCACGCTTCCCGGCAATAGCACGAGTACCATCACCGACAGCAGCAACAAGCAGCCACATTTCATTGCGCTCGACATCGAAATAGTTGATGGAAATAGGACGGCGAAGGAATGTCGACGGAGAATCATCTGCCAAAACCTCAACAAACTGCCCTGGAATCATCTCGGGAAGAGGCGACGACGATGTCAGACGGAGAAGAAAATGATGAGCCGTGAGCCGCCTGTTCTCTACGACAGTCAGGTTTTCTACTGTTTTTTTCATGTCATAACGGACAATATACATCGCAAAAATACAAAAAAAGACGGTAACTCCATGCTTTTACTCGAACAAATAGTTCAGAAAAACACAAAATCACCGCGTTTTATATAATCAAATGATCGGAATCAATACAAATAAGAACGCAACAAAAAGCAAATTTACACGTCTGCAGCATGAAAAAGCAGACGGAAATGAGAAAAATTCTTAGCCGCAGATAAGATACGCAGCGCAAAAACAGAACAGTTTCACCCGAAAGCAGAGAGACCGCATGCGACTACGCATAAGATATACGGCGCAAAAAAAGAACTATTTCACCCGAAAGCAGAGAAAGCGCATGCGACTACGCATAAGATATACGGCGCAAAAAAAGAACAGTTTCACCAGCTACTTCTTCGGGACAAACGACTCGAATGTCTGGTCGTCGAAGAAGATCCTGATCTCCGTTATTGACCGCTGCGGTTTGTTAATTTTTTTAACCAAATCAATATCCTCAATTCTCGAAGAAAGACGCTGATCCTGGCGCCGGGAGCCCATGCCTTCATGCTGCTGAGGCATCGAAGGAAGCGAGTCAAAAAATCCTGGCTGGGAAGAACCGGGAATCTGAACAGCATCATCAGCTTTTTCACCATCGACTGTATTCTCACCCTTGAACATTTCTCCTTCACCATACATGAGCCAATCAAGATTTATGGTCGGCAATTTCCGCTTTATCGCGTCAACATAATTTAGGGTAGGGTTGGACCTACCACTGAACAAGCTACTGAGAGCTGCCGGTGACACTCCAAGAAAATCTGCGAAGCTTTGCTGAGTCATGTGCTGACTCTGCATGAGTTGTTTTATTCTTTCTTTCATCATAACTAAGCCAAAAATGACACAAAAATTCGATTTTTCTTTGATTTTACAAAGGTAAAACAAAAAATTCAGAATACAAAAGCAAAGGAGAAAAATTTTATATCTAATAATTTATGTTTGTTTTTGTGGTGATTTAAAGATGTAACTTTAAAATCATAAACCGATGATAGTAAATTCAAACTTGTTGATTTGCGAAAGCAAATCGCAGGCGTAATTGAATTTAAAGAATATCCCTTAAACATCTAAGTACTAAAGATTTACATTTGAAAAAACGCTTGAATAAAGCCAAAAAGACACATTTTTGACGCTAAAAAGCCGATTTTCATGGGTTATTCCTTTAATATTCAATCGTAACTTACTGATTTCTATGTCATAAACATACATACTTGCATATTGTATAAATATGTATTTACTGTTACAACTGCAAATATTGCAGTTTGTAAATGTGGTTTGTGATAATGAAATATCCATGTTTTTAAACTGCTTCTGGTTAAATAAATGTGGATTTGATTTGTGTTTTGTTTTGTAAATACGAGCATAGTAAACGTTAAGAGGTGTGAAAGCTAAATCAGAAGGGCGTTTTTTCGCAGTTTTTGACTGATTTTTGAGGATTTTCGAGGAGATTTAGGAAAGATTGCAAATATTTTAGTTTCAGGGGCACTCATTTTTAAAGAAATGCCCTACACATGGGCGTTTGCGGTCGATTTTTCTTGTTCGGAAAAAAGTCAAAAATAGAAGAAAAAGCCCTAGAAAAACGGGGCAAGGTTGCAGTTTGGGGCTAAAAATGGAGCTTTTTGTGGGTATTTTTGCAGGTAAATGGGGTCTATTGGGGGATTTTACTGGTAGTTTTTAGGGGCTTTCCGAGTATTTTATCGCTGTTTTACTTGCATTTTTTTGTAGATTTCCAGATGGCTTTTTGGGGGTATTCAAGTGCTTTTTTTCGAAAAAAATCAGTGCAAGATGAAAAATATCAATTCGGATAGGAGTTGCTCTTTGCTCGTGTTTGAGTTTCCCAATCCTTTTCCTTTTTCGTCGATTTGGCGGAGTTTTGAAATTATCTGCATCGTTTTCGTAGCGGTGTAATATCTCATTGCTGTGATATACTCCCGTGCCCCCCACCCTGTCCTCATGTCCAGATCGCGGGCGAGTGCTGCCTCGTTGTTTTTGTTTGGACTGTAGTGTGCGATCATCAGGTTTTGGAAGAAATTGAAGAGTAATGGGATGACGGAAAAGATGTTTCCTGCCTTGTCGTTTTTGTTAAAATATTTAACAATCAGGTTTGCCTTATAGACGTTGTGTTCCACAATGGCCCGACGGAGTTCGAAGGCATTAAACTCCTTACTCATGCCTATTTTCTCTTCGACGAGTTCGGGAGTGACTCTCTTGTCATTTTCTGTAAGTGATATCAGGAGTTTGTCGCACTCTGATATGATTCTGCTTATGTCGGCGCCTACGTGCTCGGCTATCATGAACGCGGCTTTGTTCTCGATGGTAGCACCGTGCGACTGAATGTAGGTGGAAATGAATCCTGGCAGCTCATTTTCTCTTTTTTTTGTACTTTCAAACACTACCCCGTGTGCTGATGCGAGCGACACAATGCGCTTTCTCATGTCCATGCGTCCGTTTTTGTAGCACAGCACGAGGATGGTTGTCGGCACGGGTTTTTCCAGATATTTTTCGAGTGGCTCGAGGTTTTTCATATTCTGGAACTCCTTGACTATCACCACTCTGTATTCCGACATCATTGGATATCCTTTGCACATATCGGCAAGTTGCGAGGCTGTCACATCGGCTCCGAAGACAACATTTTGGTTGAAATCGCGTTCATCTTCGCCCAGGACGTTATCAGCCACATAGTCTGAGATGCGGTCGACGAAATAGCTTTCATCGCCCATCAGCAGGTAGACAGGAACGAACTGGCGCGCTTTCAGGCTCCTCATTATTGATTCGTAGGTCGAAAGATTTGTTTTTTCTGCCATTTTATGCTTGAAAATAACTGCTTTTTACTATTTTTGTCCCCAAAACGGCACATTGCCGGCATGATAGAGTAACACGGCCTGGTGCACTAAAGTGGAAAATAACACCGACAAAGTTACGAAAAAAACAAAGGCAGAACAAAAGAATAATTATTTATTTTTATATCCCTGCCTTACGTTCGCCACTTATCACGGGGCTCCAAATATGCCGAGCGAAAGGAAACATCGCCTTCCATTCTTCGCTTAGCTTGAAACGGTGACCTGCGGTTCTTGTTCCGCAAAGATGGAAATGTTGCGAAAAAAGGAGAGCCGGGCAAAATGGCATAGTCTCTTTTATGCCATACTGAGACAAAGAAGTCTACTTGGGCAGTACGAAAAAAATCTTCGATATGCCTGCAAAAACTACAAAAATGATTCGATTAAACCTACCACCCTTCGAAATAAGACTGTCTGGCACGCGTGAGAGGATGAAGATTTTCGACCCTCTTCGCCGCCGCTACGTTGCCCTCACGCCAGAGGAATGGGTGCGCCAGCACTTCGTCAACTACCTCATCAACCACCTTGGCTACCCTGCCCCGCTGCTTGCCAACGAGGTGCAACTCGCCGTCGGTAGCAAGCATCTGCGCGCCGACACCGTGCTCTACAGCCGAGAGATGCGACCGAGGATGATTGTGGAATACAAGGCTCCCAACATCGCCATCACCCCCGACGTCTTCGCCCAGATCGCGACATACAACCTGCTGCTCCACGTCGACTACCTCGTCGTCAGCAACGGAATGGAACACTTCTGCAGCCGGGCAAACTACTCCACCGGACAACTTGAGCCAATCGCCGAAATCCCCACATACGATCAGATCGAGCTCCCCGACCTTTAGCCGGCAGTACAAAGCCCATGTACGGCGAGTACAACATTCATGTACTCCAAGTACAAAGCCCTTGTACTCCGAGTACAAAGCCCATGTACTGAAGCCTGTCACCACGGCAGAAAACCCCATATATTACACGCACGTAAATTATAATAATGTGTAAAAACTGCTTTTTCACATGAAAAACGCTTGCACTATGCGTAAAAAATAGTAACTTTGCCACCGGTTCCGCCAGCAGGACCAAACAATCGGAACCTACAGCGCATTATCACGGAAACTATAACAGAATAAACATCAAAACCTGAAATTATGAGAAGAATCCTCACATGGATTGCAGCCCTTGCACTCGCAGCAACGGCCAACGCACAAAAGGCAGAGTATTTTGCCCCCTACAAAGCCACGAACCTGCGTCTCCCGTCGGTGCCCATCTTCGTAAACGACCCCTACGTATCCTTCTGGTCGTCGTACGACAAACTGACCGACGGCGACATCAGCTACTGGTACTCCCGCGACAGGCAGAAACCCATACGCGGCATGCTGCGCGTAGACGGGAAGACCTACCGCTTCATGGGCGCCGAGCGCCAGTATATCCTCAACCAAGCCATCCTCCCAATGGCCGACACCGAAGCATGGACAGCACCCGTCAGTTTCACCAAGCAGAGCGGCACAGCATGGGCACAGCCCGACTTCGACGACAGCGCATGGCAGACAAAACAAGGCGCAATAGGAGTATCGAAAGAATATCCTAACGTAAAAACCGAATGGAGCGGAGACAACACCGACGTCTACGTACGCCGCACAATGACGCTCACCGCCGACGACATAAAGAAAGACCTCTACGTGAAATACTCCCACGACGACGTCTTCGAACTATATATCAACGGACATCGCGTCGTACAGACAGGCGAGACATGGCTGCAAGGCGAAATAGCACCACTCACCGAAGAAGCAAAAGCATCGCTCAAAGAAGGCGACAACATCGTAGCCGCACACTGCCATAACACAACAGGAGGAGCATACATCGACTTCGGAATATACGAAAACACCTACCAGCCCATCGAAGGACTGCTCACAGCAGAACAGAAATCAGTCGACGTAATGGCCACAAACACCTACTACACACTCACCTGCGGACCCGTCGACCTCGACCTCGTCTTCACAGCACCAATGCTCATCGACGACCTCGACCTGCTCTCAACACCCATCAACTACATCTCCTACCAAGTCAGATCAAACGACGGAGCAGAGCACGACGTGCAACTCTACATCGCCACATCGGCAAAACTCACCGTGGCCAACGACAACACAGCAACCAGAACCATACACCTATCCGCCGAACAAGGATACAAATACATACAAGCATCATCGGGAAAGACCATCCCACACGAAACAGGATCCTACGACTGCATCGACTGGGGACGACTCTATCTGCCCGACTTCAACGGCACCATCAGCCTCGAAAACCCACAAATCCTCGAGCAGACCTTCAGCTCACAAGGCACACTGCCCGAACCGGCAAAATCCACCTTATCACCAAACATGGCCGAAGCACCCGAGATGGCATACCTCCACGACTTCGGAAAAACAACATCAGCCGCAAGCTTCATGATGATCGGATACGACGAAGTCAACGACATCGTCTTCCTCGACAAGACATACAAAGGCTACTGGGCACGCAACGGCAAAACCATATTCGAAGCATTCCAGGAAATGGCCGACAACTACGACGACATCATGACACGCTGCCGACAACTCGACCAGCGCATCTACGACGACGCACTACAAGCAGCCAACCAACGATATGCAGAACTACTCTCAGCATCCTACCGGCAGACAATAGCAGCACACAAACTCTTTGAAGACAACGACGGCGACCTCATGTTCTTCTCAAGAGAAAACGACTCAGGCGGATTCATAAACACCGTCGACGTCACATACCCATCACTGCCACTCTTCTACATCTACAACCACGACCTGGCACGAGCAATGGTCACAAGCGTATTCAAATACTGCGAAAGCAACAGATGGGGATTCAACTTCGCAAACCACGACCTCGGACACTACCCCATCGCCAACAACCAGCACTACTCCATCCGATTCCCTAACGCACAAGGAGGATTCGAAGGAAACATGCCCATAGAAGAATCAGGCAACCTCGTCATCATCACAGCAAACCTCGTCATGCTCGACAAAGACGCAAGCTACGCCGAGAGATTCTGGAAAACACTCACAACATGGGCCAACTACCTCGCAGACAACGGACAAGACCCCGAAAACCAGCTCTGCACCGACGACTTCGCAGGACACCTCGCACACAACGTCAACCTCTCAGTAAAAGCCATCATGGGAGTAGCAGGATACGCAATCATAGCAAAGAAAATGGGACTCGACGACGTCTACGAGAAATACATGGCAAAAGCCAAGGAAATGGCAGCAACATGGGAAAAGAACTCCGTCGCAGCCGACGACTCACACTACCGCCTCACATTCGACGGAAACGACAATACATGGAGCCTCAAGTACAACCTCGTATGGGACAAGATGTGGCAGACAAAACTCTTCTCCGACGAAGTATACACACGAGAAGTAGCCTACTACCTCACCATGCTGAAAAAATACGGCGTACCACTCGACAGCCGAAAAGACTACACCAAGAGCGACTGGCTCGTCTGGGCCGCATCACTGGCAGACAACAAATCGACATTCGCACGCTTCGCAAACCTCGTCTACAGCTACGTCAACAACACAGCCTCGCGAGTACCAATCAGTGACTGGTATTGGACCACAAACGGCAACCTGCAGGGATTCCGCGCACGCTCCGTAGTAGGAGGACATTGGATGAAAGTCATGATGGACAAATTCCAAGACCTCATCAACAAAGAGACAGGCATCGCCGGCCCGCAGACAAACACCACCGCCGACACACCAGCAGCACGCTACAACCTGAACGGACAGAAACTCGCACAACCGGAAAAAGGTGTAAATATCATACGCTACAACGACGGCAGCACAAAGAAAGTAGTAGTCAGATAAACCACCATCTGCAAAACAGGCAAAAAGAGAGCATGCCGTCGAAAAGACAGCATGCTCTCTTGATAGAAAACAAACACCGACGACGATATGGCAATAGGAAAATGGATAGGAGGATTCCTCGGATTTATGACAGCCGGACCACTCGGCGCCATAGCAGGAATCATACTGGGAAACGTGTTCGACGCAATGATCGACGCCGTAAACACACCCGGCACCAACAGGCCACGCACCTTCGACACCAGCGACAACTGGCAACGACGATATGAAAGCCAGCAACGCGAAGAAGAAGGCATGCGCAACTCATTCCGATTCTCGCTCCTTGTCCTCACGTCGTACATCATCAACGCCGACGGCCGCGCTATGCACTCCGAGATGGAAGTGGCACGGCAGTTCCTGAGAACAAACTTCGGCGCAAACGCCGAAAAGGAAGGCAACGAGATACTCACCAAGCTCATCGAGCACCAGAGACAGGTCGGCGCCAGCTCATTCCGCAACAGCGTCATGCAGTCGTGCCAGCAGATCCGCTTCCAGACCAACTATGCCACCCGTCTCCAGCTGCTCAGCTTCCTTGCAGCCATTGCCCAGGCCGACAGTGTCGTAGCCCCTGAAGAAATCAAAGCACTCTACGAGGTAGCCCAGCAACTTGGACTGTCGACGGCAGAAGTCGACTCGATGCTCAACCTGCGCACCGGCAGCACCAACCTCGAAGCCGCCTACAAGGTGCTCGAGATCTCGCCATCGGCCACCGACGACGAGGTGAAGGCAGCCTACCGCCGCCTGGCGCTAAAGCATCATCCCGACCGTGTGGCCACTCTCGGCGACGATGTGCGCAAGGCAGCGGAAAAGAAATTCCAAGAGATCAACGCTGCCAAAGACCTCATCTTCAAAGCCCGGGGACTGTGACAGATTAACAGGTTGACAAATTAACAAATTAACGTCACAACCGAAAGATCAAGCATAGCCCGAGCAAACAATTGACAAGCCATCAAAAAAACAAGTTCTCCAGACTCACTTTCGCGTTACACTGCTCACAATCGAACGCAGCCTCGAAAAGTAAGTCTGGAGAACTCGTCTCTTTGCAGTTCTATTCAGTTTCTTATTCAGCCTCGGGCTCCTCGGCTTTCTTTGTCTTGCGGACGGTGCGCTTGCGCTTTGGCTTTTCCTCTACGACGGGAGCCTCTGTCTGTACGCCAGCCAGTTCGGGATCGATCATGATGCGTCCGCAATATTCGCATACGATGATCTTCTTGTGCATCTTGATGTCAAGCTGTCGCTGTGGCGGAATCTTGTTGAAGCATCCACCGCAGGCATCGCGCTGCACGTAGACTACTCCGAGTCCGTTTCTCACGCTCTTGCGTATGCGCTTGAAGCTCTGCAGCAGGCGCGGCTCGATGAGGGCTTCCAATTCCTTGGCATGCTCTCTGAGCTTGTCTTCCTCTTCGCGTGTCTCCTGCATGATTTCGTCGAGCTCGTTCTTCTTCTCTTCGAGGATGATGCGCTTGTCGTCGATGTTTGCCTTCGTGGTCTCTTTCTCAGCCTTCTTGTCCTCAACGCGTGCCTGAGCCTCGCGTATCTTCTTCTGACAGAGTTCTATCTCCAGGTTCTGATACTCAATCTCTTTGGTCAGAGTGTCATACTCTCGATTGTTCTTCACGTCGTTGAGCTGAGCGTTGTAGCGCTCCACGCTTGCCTGTGCCTGGGCAATCTCGCCTTTCTTCTGCGATATTGCACTCTCAAAGTCGGCAATCTCGGCTGTGATGTTGTCCATACGTGTCGTGAGACCCTCAATCTCATCCTCAAGGTCCTGTACCTCAAGGGGGAGCTCACCGCGCAGTGCCTTCTTCTCGTCTACACTCGAGAGAGTGGTCTGAAGCTGATAGAGAGTCCTCAGTCTCTCTTCTACCGACATCTCGGTCTGATCTTTCTTAGTTGCCATAGTTGTATAATTGATAATGGATAATTTATAATGGATAATTATGATATGACTCTGTGGGGATGGGCTTCAGCCGTGTTTTCTACACGTAGCGGATTGGATTTGTGTACGTGCGAGAAATGAAGCACTTCGCCTCGGGGAATTCGTGCACGATGATGTCGCGCAGCACTTCGCTCGTGAACTGCTCACTCTCGTAGTGCCCTATCACGGCTATCTGTATCTGCTGCTCGTGCCCGAAGAACTCGTGATAGTGCATCTCTCCCGTCACGAACGCGTCGGCCCCCGCTCTCACGGCATCGTCGAGCAGGAAAGCCCCTGCCCCGCCGCAGATTGCCACTCGCCGGATATGACGCTCCAACGGCTCGTTGGCCATCACGCATTCGGCACCGAACCTCAGTTTCAGCATCTCGAAGAACTCGCAGGAGCACATCGGCTTGCTGAAAGTCCCCATCACTCCCGAGCCACACTCTGCCGGCATGCCCTCCTTGCGCACGAAGAAGTCGACATCCTCGAGCCCCATCTTCTCCGCAATCTTGAAGTTCACCCCTCCGCGGGCGTTGTCCAGATTCGTGTGCATCGCCACGATTGTCACCCCCGCGCGAATCGCCTTCACGACGCAGCGCTCCACGTAGGTAGCGCCGGTCACGCGGGCAAGGTGGTGGAATATCAACGGATGGTGAGCCACGATCATGTTGCAGCCCAGCCGAACGGCCTCGTCGACGACAGCCTCCGTCACGTCGAGACACAATAAAGCCCCTGACATATCCGCCTCTGTCAGTCCAACTTGCAGGCCGGCATTATCGAAGTCTTCCTGCAAAGGCAGAGGCGCGAATCGTTCAAGGGCGTCGATCACTTCCTTTATTTTCACGCTCTGATAATGAGTTTACGCCTGCAAAGTTAGTGCAAACCGAGCGAAGAACAAAATAAATAACGAAGTTTTTATTTTTTATTCCGAGGTGAAGCCTAACTTCTTCACACCAGAGGAGAGGAAAAGATAGTAAATAAAAATGAAGATCCCCCACTGACCGCGAGCGAGGAAAGAAGTTTCTTTTGGGAAATGAAGCTTTTTTCCCTCTATATATCAGTCTGATATACACCGGAACGCACATCGCCAAATCAGCCCGTCACACCTGTCTGCCTTCCCTATGGGGAGTTCTCTTCGCCAGTACATGGGCTTTGTACTCCGAGTACATGGCTTTTGTACTGCTAGTACATGGGCTTTGTACTCGCAGTGTAAAGCCCATGTACTGACATAAGATGATGTCGGCAAGGCCGGCAACCTATATGACAGGGGCAGGCAGGCGGAGTGCTACCACTGGCTTATGTCGGCGGTGGCTTCTACTTTTTCCTCTATTTTGTCGTCGAGGGGCGAGAAGAAGTCGAGGCCGGTGAGTTGCTCTATCTCATCGACGGTGCACACGCGGGGGTTGCTCTGGCGTCGGTTGTCGAAGATGTAGCCGATGGCTTTGGCTTTCCCTGAATTGGCGAGCACGACTTTGAAGAATCCTGTGGGGACGTGGACCTTGTTCTTTCCGATCTTCTTTATGTCGTTCCCTTCGAAGAGCGGGCCGCAGGCGATGTAGACTTGCCCGTAGCGACGTGCCCACCGGCGGCATTGTATCTCGAGGTCGTTCCACTCTTCTTTGTTGAGGTAGTGGTTTTGCGGACAGATGTTCGTAAAGAGGAACGACTGTCGCTGTGCTTCTGCGTCCCACTTGTTGTCGCCCGACGGGCACATGTGGCCGCGGTCGTAGCCTGAGCGGAAGTAGTCGTCGTCGGTGGCGCGCGGACGCCCCACGTCGGGGTCTTCCTCAAACTGCATGAAGTCGCGGCGGTTGTCGCCGTAGGTGTGTTGCTTTGTCAGTCGCCATGCCACCCAGTTGGGCTGCTTGGTCTTGCGGTTATAGGAGACGGTGTAGCCTTTCCTGCGGAGTATCTGCCCTTCGTCGCCGTCGTCGTCGACGGGTATCTCGAGCCAGCCTTTGGTCTTCACGTCGACGAACGCTGATGCTATTTCGTCGTCGGCGATGGCAGTCTTATTGTTTTTTCCACACGATAGGGCCAGCAGCAGGATGGCTGCGGCAAGGAATTGTTTAGCGTATTTCATCTTCTTCGAGATTGTCGTTGCGTATGTCGTTTTTAAGTCGTGAATAATCGTCGAGCATGTATCGGCGCGCAATGTAGAGGGTGATGACGAGCGATAGCATGACTGCTGCGAGCGATGCAATGATGATGATCATCTCAACGATGACTGCGCTGAAGGCATCTGTACCGCACATTATCATTGTATACATCACCACTGGTGTGGTGGAAATGATCACCGTTGCCATGCGTCGGATTCCTTCTGCCGATCCTGTCTGCATTGCACGTCGCACGAAATAGTTGAGTGCTTCGTCGCGTCGGGCGCCATTACCCATGAGGAGTTGGTATAGCTCGCCGTGGTGACGCAGTCCGCCGTAATATTCGCTGAGTGCTGCGGCGTTGCTTTCTACCATCATCCCGACGAGCAGTCCGCCCACGGGGATGATCATACGGGTGTCTGTCAGTCCGCTTGCTCCCGCTATGGCTATTATTGTCCAAGCTCCCACGACCACGGCGGCTACTGTCACTCCTGCCATCACGGGGAGGAACATGCGTTCGGTGCTGAGCCTGGCACGATGGCATGCTACGAGCGACGAGAGTGCCGAGATGAGCACGAGCCAGAGGATGTCGACGAAGAGACTGTCCCATCTTGTCACGTAGAACAGGAAAACGGCCGTCGTCAGGAGCATGAGCACCATGCGGGCGAAGGCTGTCAGCGCTTGCCGCATCCAGTCGATGGAGTATTTGAAATAGATATACAAAGGGATGATAAGGAGCACAAATCCCATTATCATTCCGCCAATAGAGATATTCATCATCCTTTATGTCGTTTTAAGTGTAGAGCATAGAGTGTAAAGTGTAGAGTTAACTTTACTTTCCCCCTCGGACTTTATCCTCGGACAGTGACCGCTGGGTTCAATTTTCAATTTATCTCAGTACAACGTCTGATTTTCCTATGATCAGTTCGTCTGTCGTTGCGGCAACCACGAGTCTGTCGTCGGAAGCTAACTGCCGGAGATACTCTGCCACCCGGCTGCGGTCGTCGTAGTCCATATCTTTCGTGGGATTATCGACGAGTATCACTTTCCTTCTCGCCACGCCAATCATCGCGAGGCATACTTTTCGCAGCTCCGCATCGTCTAAGTCGCTGAGCAATTTGTCGCCCACAGCTCTGTCTACTCCGAGACTTGTCCACTCTCGGGTGAGCATGCTCCGCGAATAGTCGTCGATGCCAGCCTCGCTACCGAAGAACATGTCAACCAGCTCGTCTACCGTCATTTTCTCGCTCGGCAGTTGCTCGGGCAGATATCCCATACACGACTTCATCACATGGATGGTGCTGGGGGTGATGCGTTCGCTGTCGATGCTGATATATCCGTCGGCAGGCATTCGCGCCAATATGGCTGCAAGGAACATGCCGGCGTTGTCCACGGTGAGACTGGCCAACTGTCCTTCTTTCACGTAGAGGGTCAGCGGGCGCGGCAGACGATAGCCTGTACCGAGGCTGCGGATGTTCTTCAGTGCGAGCACTTTTTAATTGTCAGTGGATAATTGATAATGGATAATTATGATTTGAATGCGAGGAGAGTATTCTTTCTCTGACATCTTCCTTAGGTCGGTGGGTCTCATTATTTCCGACAACCAACGGTCACCGGTCGAAGTATAAGGCGAATCTCCTCATTTTTAATACCATCACCAGTCGTCGTCCTCGTTGCCTATGAGCCCGTTTTTCACTGCCTCTTCCACTTTGTCGATGATGGCATTCGAGTAGGCATGGGTCATCACGAGGGCTTTGGCACACGTTCGTTTCTGGGCATCTTTCTCCACAAACGGATAGTGCTTCGATATTTCCCACTGCTCGTCGTAGAGATTGGCGTTGGTCTTATCGTCTTTCTTGCGCTTCGAGTCGCCGTAGGTCTTGTCGTCCTTATCGGGGAAGCTGAGCCATCCGCCGCTGATATCGGCCAGCACGTCGTAGTTCTGCACGGTATAGGTGACTCTCACCTTGCCGTCTTTGATATCGATGCGTATCACCGGAGTGATGCTCACAGAGTATTTGTTAAGCGTTCCAGTATGCTCAGCGATGTTGCGTATTGTCGACGAGATGATTATGCATCCGTCGTCCTTGTCGTTGAGTGTGATGGCTTGATTGTCTTTAAACGTTGCCGTTGCCCAGTAATTGAGCGCTACATATAGCTGCTGCTTTGTCTTTCCTGGGGCTTCGATCACTTCCTGATAGCTGAGCGATTCGTTTTTGTCGAATTTCATATCCTTTGCTATCACGGCTGCAGCATCGAGCCAGCGGTCGCCGTAGCGCTGCTTGGCGTATTTTTCCAGGTCGACAGACTTCATTACCTGGGCGTTCACTGTCGCTGCACCACAGAGAATGAGCAGTATGGCAATAAGGATTGTTTTTGTTATTCTCATAACCTAATAATTTGTTTTCGATATTTACTGACTTATTTTTGCTTCACGTTGAAATCGAAATACTTGTCTTCGAACGGTTCGTCTTCGAGGGTGAAGTGCCACCACTCTGTCGACAATGGTTTGAATCCCCGCCGCATCATCGCCCGACGGAGTATCATTCGGTTGGCAAACTGCTCTGCCGTGATACCCTCCGTGGGTATGTATTCGCCGGTGTCGGGGTTGCCTCCGAAGTCGGGATGGCTCTCTGGGCCAAACCAGTCGAACGTCCCGCCCATGTCAACTTCCTTCTCAGTGTGCATGTCGAAGAGTGTCAGGTCGATGGTGGATCCTCGGGTGTGACCGCTTTTTGCCATGATATACTCTTGATCGAAGAGCACTGCCTTGTCGAGATTTGGATAGAAGTATTGCTTCATTGCCGTGTCGGGCACGTCGGCCGCCCAGCGTACAAAGCTGTCCACAGCCTTCTGCGGCCGGTAGGCGTCGTAGATTTTCAGCCGGTACCCCATCGCCTTCACGTCGTCGCTCACCTTTCGTAGGCTGTCGGCGGCGCGGCGTGTGAGCATTGCCGTGGGCTCCTCATAGCCGTCGATGCGCTCGCCGACGAAGTTGTATGTTCCGTAGTAGCGTATCTCCAGGATAGCATCGGGCACGGCTTCACTCAGCACTACGAATTCCGAGCGGTCGTCGTGACAACTACCAAACATCAGCAGACAGCACAATGCTGGCAAAAGGGCTGTTTTTATCGTTGTCTTACACATAGTCATTTGATTAACTGACACAATATGATGCAAATTTATATAAAATATCCGAATAACGACGAAAACGTCTATAAAAAGTATTCAAACGACAGAGTTTTTCCAACCGTGAAATCATTTATCCTGATTTCTGCGATTCCCACTACGCTTTTCGCGTCACACATGGAAATGACATTCGCCTTATGCTTTTTTGCCGACCCTCTTTGCCAGTCCTATTGCTCCCGACGGGCATACGAGCCTGCACAGATGGCATCCCACGCACCGCGTGCCCACTATGTGCGGCTGTCGCGTGTCGGCATCGAACGTGATGGCCTGGTGGCCACCGTCGCGGCACGACAGATAGCAGCGCCCGCAACCGATACAGAGGTCGCGGTCGATGCGAGGATAGACGATTGTCTCACGGTCAAGGTCGGAAGGATCAGTGAAATTGGGCAACTGCTCACCAACCAAATCAGCGATATCGGTAATGCCACGCTCAGCCATGTAGTGCTGCATGCCGAGGATGAGATCGTCGATGATGCGATAGCCGTATTGCATCACCGCCGTACATACCTGCACATTGCTGCATCCCAACTGTATGAACTCTAGCGCATCACGCCAGGTTTCTATGCCGCCGATACCACTCTTCGAAAGATTCTTAGTCAGCTTGTTGCAAGCCAATTCATAGATCTGTCGCAGTGCAATAGGCTTGATGGCGCGTCCCGAATAACCCGATACCACCTTCTTCGACGACACCGACGAACGGTCGTCCATCGTTATCGACTTTATGGTGTTTATTGCCGACACGGCATCGGCACCAGCATAGTAGGCACCGCTGGCAGGATGAGTGATGTGAGTGATGTTGGGTGTCATCTTTGGGATAACAGGAATCTTCACACTGCGCTTCACATAAGCGGTGTAGAATGTTACGAGCTCGGTATTTTGACCTACATCACTGCCCATTCCCGTGAGCCTCATCTGCGGACAGGAGAAATTCAGTTCTACAGCATCGACACCTGCCTGCTCAGCCATCTTAGCCAGTTCGATCCACTCTTCCTCTGTCTGTCCCATGATAGAGGCTATAATCATCTTCGAAGGATAGCGCTCCTTCAGACGGCGCAAGATGTCGAAATCAACCTCGGCAGGATTCTCAGATAGCTGCTCCATGTTGCGGAAACCATAGAAATCGCCTTTCCCATCGATGTGCAAGGCATCGAATCGCGGCGACACCTCGCGAATCTCCTGAAGGCAGATTGTCTTATAGTATACTCCTGCCCAACCTTCCTCAAGGGCGCGGGCAACCATCTCGTAGTTGGTGCAGATTGATGAGGAAGCAAGGAAGAATGGATTCTCGCAGCGGAACCCGCAGAAGTCTATCGCAAGGCTCGGCTGCTTGTCGGCAACTGCAGAGTTTACAGGTTCCAGTGCATGTGCCAGTTCACGGATACGGATAGGCTGATCGTAGTGGATACATGCTTCTTCTGCCTTCTCCAGATCGGCGTCGGTGCAGTCGGCAAGCCACTGCCCAGCAAGCGATTTATTACCAAAGCGGATGGCGCGGATGGCGCGTGCAGGGTCGCCGGAAATGCATACTTGGCTGCATGGGGCATCTACACAAAGCAGACAGCGCGAAGCCTCTTCTTCAACGTGGATTCGTTTAGTCATTGTAATTTCTGTATTTTACGGTAATAAAAAATTTTTCTTCGCAAAAATAGCATTTTCTTCTCATACCGACACAAATATTTACACGTTTTTTTATAATAATTCCTAAAAAAACCTTCCCCTTTTTGTATTCTCTGCAGATTTCCTTACTTTTGTCCGTATGAACAATCACGATGCAAAGGGTAGAACGTTTCGCATGCCTGCCGAGTGGGAGCCACAGGAGGCGGTGATGCTCACATGGCCGCACCCAGGAACCGACTGGAAGCCGTATCTCGACGCCATTCAGACCACCTGTGTCGAGCTGGTGGAGGCGATAACGCAATATGAGAACGTGATCATCGCCGCACAGCAGCCCGACGACGTCGCCCGGCAGCTGAGCCACATCGATGCCGGCAGAGTGAGCATCTACCATGTCCATACCGACGACACATGGGCCCGCGACCACGGACCTATTACGCTCGTCGACACCGCCTGCGGCTCCCTGCGACTGCTCGACTTCCGTTTCAACGGGTGGGGAGAGAAGTTTGCCGCCGATGCCGACAATCTCATCACCCGCACTCTCTTCGCCCAAGGGGCATTCAGCGGGCAACTGGAGACCGACGACGACTTCGTGCTCGAGGGAGGATCGATAGAGACTGACGGCCAACGCACGCTCTTCACCACCGCCCAGTGCCTCCTCGCTCCTCACCGCAATCAACCGCTGTCGCAGGCACAGATAGAAGCCGAACTGAAACGCCGGCTCGGCATGGAGCGCATCGTGTGGCTGCATCACGGCAATCCCATCGGCGACGACACCGACGGACACATCGACACCACCGTGCGGCTAGCCCCCGACAACACGCTCCTCTACGTCACCACCACACCCGACGACGAGCAGTACGATGACTTCCTCGCCCTCGCCGACGAGCTGAAAGCCCTGCGCACCGCCGACGGCACGCCATACCGCCTCATACCCCTACCCTCGCCACGGCCGATATACTACGACGGCGAACGGCTACCAGCAACCTATGCCAACTTCCTCATCATCAATCAGGCAGTAATCGTGCCAACATATGGCCAGCCCGACCACGACAGCGAGGCAATGAAGGCAATCGGAAAAGCATTCCCCGACCTCAAGATCATCGGCATCGACGCCAGCGTCATAATACGCCAGCACGGCTCCATCCACTGCATGACAATGCAGATAGCCAAACCCGAGGGAAATGAAAAAATGTAAACTGAGAACACGGATATCTCATCCGAATACTAAAATAAAAAGAACTGGGAACGCGGGCGTCTCACCCGCATGCTAAAAGAAAATGATAAATATGAAACTCGGAATCATACAACAGCATAACACCGCCGACGCCGTCGACAACCGTCAGCGTCTGAAAGAGAAAATCCAGCAGCTCGCAGCACAGGGCGCACAGCTCGTCGTACTGCAGGAACTGCACAACACACTCTACTTCTGTCAGGAAGAGAACGTCGCAGGCTTCAATCTTGCCGAGCCCATCCCCGGGCCGTCTACCGAATTCTTTTCGCAGCTGGCACGCGAGCATGGGGTGGTCATTGTGACGTCACTTTTCGAGCGGCGCACAGCAGGACTATATCACAACACCGCCGTCGTCATCGACAGCGACGGCACCATCGCTGGACGATACCGCAAGATGCACATACCTGACGACCCTGCCTACTACGAGAAGTTCTACTTCACACCCGGCGATTTGGGCTTCAGTCCGATAAAAACCAGCGTGGGTATGCTCGGTGTTCTCGTATGTTGGGACCAGTGGTATCCCGAGGCAGCACGGATGATGGCATTGAAAGGTGCCGACATGCTTATCTACCCCACCGCCATAGGATACGAGTCGAGCGACTCGCCTGAAGAGCAAGAGCGGCAACGCATGGCGTGGCAGACGGTGCAACGTGGACATGCAGTGGCAAACGGCCTGCCCGTCGTCGCCGTAAACCGCGTAGGCCATGAGCCCGACCCGTCGGGACAGACACAGGGAATACAGTTCTGGGGCACAAGCTTCGTAGCGGGACCGCAAGGAGAACTCATCTACGAGGCACCCACCGACAGCGAAGCCACCACCGTCGTCGACATCGACATGCAACGCTCAGAGAACGTCAGACGATGGTGGCCGTTCCTTCGCGACAGGCGCATCGACGCCTACGAAGGCATACTGCAACGCTTCATCGACGAAGAAGAATAGCACTCCAACCCGCACAACAGAGAGGGGATGCCGCAATAAGCGACATCCCCTCTCTCTTTATTATCATCTACAGCCTAGAGTACAAGGTTCATGTAATCTGAGTACAAAGCCCATGTACTGGGAGTACAAAAGCCATATACTCTGAGTAGAAAGGCCGTGTACTGCCGGCAGGGCATTCTACTCGGGCTGCTCATCGGGCTGCTTCTTACCGAATTCGGGGTCGATATGCAGGAACGCCGTGACGACGTAAGTGACCGAGCAGAACAGCATGACGACGACGAAGAACGTGCGATAGCCCACTGCCTCCTGCAGTGCTCCAGCAAAGAGACCCGGGATCATCATCGAAAGGGCCATGAACGCGGTGCAGAGGGCATAGTGGCTGGTCTTGTAGGCTCCCTGGCTATAATAAATAAGGTAGAGCATATAGGCTGTGAAGCCGAAGCCGTAGCCAAACTGTTCGATGAAGACGCATACGTTGACCACGAGGAGGCTCGACTGCAGGGCATAGCTGAGGTAGACGTAGACGATGTCGGGCAGGGTGATGGCCACGACCATCGGCCACAGCCAGCGCTTCAGTCCGTCGCGTCCGGCAGCCATGCCGCCGAGGATACCGCCAAGGGTGAGCCCGATTATACCCACCGTTCCCGACACGAGACCATACTCCTGGGGCGAGAGGCCCATACCGCCATTGTGGGCCGCATCGATGAGGAAGAGGGAGGAAATCTTCGAGAGAAGGCCTTCGGGCATGCGGTAGAAGAGCATGAAAAGAAGTCCGACCATGACTTGCTCCTTCTGGAAGAAGGTCTTGATAGTTTCTCCGAACTCGCGCCATATTGTCCTGACGTTCAAATCCTTGCGCGGAGCGTCGTCGTCTGGCCGCGGGAGAATGAAGCTATGCCACAGCCAGAAGGCGATGAAGATGCCCGCCACACCATAGAAAAGCAGGCTCCACGAGTATTTTATGCTGTTGCGGAACACCACTTGCAGGTTGCCGGCTATCATGACGAGGATGCCTTGCCCGAAGATTGTGGCAAGGCGATAGAACGTGGAACGGATACCTACGAACCAGGCTTGTGAGTGCTGATCGAGGCCCAACATATAGAACCCGTCGGCGGCAATGTCGTGGGTGGCGCTGGAGAAGGCCATCACCCAGAAGAAGAACAACGTGCCTTGCAGCCAGAACTCGGTGGGGATGGTGAATGCCACGCCGCCGAATGCCGCGCCTATGAGCAGCTGCATCGACAGGATCCACCAGCGCTTGGTCTTCACAAGGTCGACAAACGGGCTCCAGAGGGGTTTTATCACCCACGGCAGGTAGAGCCACGAGGTGTAGAATGTTATTTCGGTATTGCTCAGCCCGAGTTGCTTGTAGAGGATGAGCGAGACAGTCATTACTGCCACATAGGGCAGTCCTTCGGCAAAGTAGAGCGATGGTACCCACGCCCAGGGGGATTTTGTGCGAATCATTTGTAGGCTTTCTTTATTTGTGCGTTCTTATAGTAGTGAAGGAGTATGTCTTCATATGAGTGTCCCTCCTGCCCCATCACGGCGGCGCCTATCTGGCATAAGCCGACGCCATGTCCCCATCCACGGCCGTGAAGGACAAAGCTGCTGGGCTGTCCGTCAGGGCCCGTGACGGTCTCGACGGTGAAGTTGCTGCTCTTCAGGTGGGTGGGACTGAGCACGCGACGTATCTCCAATTCCTTGTCGACAACGAACTGTGGCACGTCGCCACCAGTGCCTCGGATGAGAAGCCGGCATATGCGACCGCTCTTGCCACGCTCGAGTGGCTCGAGAGCTACGATGCGGCCGAGGTTGACTTTCAGCTTCTCAGCCACGAGGCGCGATAGTTCTTCGGCGGTGTACTCTTCCGTCCAGTCGAAGAAGTCGGGGGTCTCACGGTCGTAGTCGTTGAGTATCTGTCGGATGACTGTCTTGTCGTGGGTGTTGCAGTAGGGGCAGTCGACGGAGACGAGATATGGCTTCGGCGTGTCTTCCCAGCAGTATTGGAATTCCTCTGTGTGTCCGCCGCAGCACTTGGAGAAGCGTGCATCGCATATCTCTCCGCCGTAGGTGAGTATCTGCCCGCGTGTCGACTCCACGGCAGCAGCCACGCGCGGCTCAGTAGCCTTGGTCACTCCCTGGTAGCGCTGGCAGTGGTCGTCGGCGCAGACATCGAATATTGTATGGTCGGCACGGTCGTACCAGCGGATGAGTTCGCCCTCTTTTTTGATGAAAGAGAAGAAACTATCGCCCGACGATGCCGATGGCGACTTGGTCTTCTTCAGTTGTGCGAGCAGCCAGCTGCGCGATATTACGGCATGTGCCTTGAGCAGTTCGACCGACGAGGTGGCGCTCATTTCGCTGGAGATGACGCTGCGAAGGTAGTTCTCGACGGGCAACTGGTTGATGGCGCAGATTTTATCTTCTTCGACGACAAGGCGTAGCGTGCCTTCAAAGGTTTGTTCTTCGTGGCGCTGCCAGTGGAAATTGAGTCCGATGATGACATCGGAGAGTGTGAACGTGGCATTGTCCGACTGCGGCTGGAAGGTCAGTTCGCGATACTGTGCCCCGCGCCACAGGATGCCTCCCTCGCTGAACTCTACGGTCTGACTGCCTTCGATAATCTCGCCTTTGGCAAGGTAGGGGGCGTTCAGACGGAACGCGATGCGCTGGGCACTCACTATGCCTACCTTCACTTCGGGCTCGTCTTTCTCTGTAGCCGCAGCGGCCTGCGACTCGTTGCTGCGCTTTATCTTGGCGATGATCTTTTCTATTTCTTCGTCCGTGGCACTCACCTCCTGCAATATCTGTGCTGCCTTTTCGGCGGTGATACGGTTGAAGTCGTCCTCCCGGGGGGTGATGACGAGGCCTCCCATGTCGATGGAGCCGGGGCTGACGATCATCTGTTCCTCGCCTTGGGCGAAGTAGCAGTCGGGACGATGCTTGCGTCGGGCGATGACTACTGTGACGTGTTCGCCGTCCTCCATCCAGCTGAGAATGTTCATCATCGGCTCTGGATTGTCGGCAGGCAGTGCGCGATATAGCCTCCGGAAGAGTTCGGTGTCGCCTTTCTTCGTCCGGCTACGTATGATGAATGCCTTGTATATATAGTCTTTCAGAAGCGACAATGTATCGCCCTTCGATGTCTCAACAATAACGTCAAGGTCGGTACTCAGCCGTGCCCAGTCGTCCTGTAATGGCAAGCGGAGTCCCTTTCCTGCCTGAAGATGAAGATGATCTGGTGCTGAAGCACCGCACTTAGGACCGTTGTAGAACACAAGAATTCCACTGAATTGCTCAACAAGATCGAATATCATACCATAGCAATCGGCTATCGACTGCGGAATGTGACGATTGTCGGGCAACGTAAAATGCATGGGCAGAATGGGGAACGGATTGACGAGCAGCGACATGCTCTCGCCTACAGGCATTGCTATCTGGCACTCGGGGCGGTTTTTGGCACAGAGAAAACACGGACGGTGGTCGATAGCGCTCTTATCTACGCGAGCTCCGGTAGACACTATCCTCGCGGGGTTCCACTGTGCTTTAAGCATGAAATCGCCGTCGGGCATGGTCTTCTGTCTGATATTGGTCAGCTGGCGATAGCGTGTCCGTGCGTCGCCCCACGTCTCGAGCTGTTGCACGAAGAAGCGGTCGAGCGAATCGTCGCCGTCGGCGGTGCCGGCAGCCTTGTAGCGGGCTATGCGTGCCTCGATTTCCACGGTGCGGATCTGGTCTTTATAGAGATTGTTGGCATTCACCCGCTCCACGCTCAGCGCGGCGTCGCTGTTGCCCGACCAACGCCGACAGAGGTAGAGTTCGTCGTATATCCGCCCTATCCTCCATCGTCGGCTCACGGCGAGGCCCATGGCATAGTCTTCGCCATAGCTCGTGTTCGGGAACTGTAACTGGCGTACAATCGGAGTGAAGAAAGCCCGCGGAGCGCCAAGCCCGTTTATGCGCAACGCATTGTTAGGGCCGTTTTCCTCTGTCCACTCACGATGATCAATAAGTCCTGGCGGAAGGGTATTCAGATCGAAGTCGCACATGCGATACGAACCGATAATCATTGCAGCGTCCTGACGATAGAACTCATCCACCACTCTCTGCAATGTCTGAGGCGAGCTGTATAGGTCGTCGGAGTCGAGCTGCACGGCAAATCGTCCGCACCGGGCATCGTTCACCGCGAGATTCCAGCACCCGCCAATGCCGAGGTCGGTACGTTCGGGCACGAGATGTACAAGCTGGCCGGGGTGCTCGGAGGCTATCTGGGCGAGGATATCTGTTGTGCCATCGGTGGAATGATTGTCCACCACGATGACGTTGAAGTTGAAGTCGGTCTTCTGCGAAAGAGCAGAATTTACTGCATCGGCAATAGTCTTCGCACGATTATAGACTGGTATTACCACCGTCGCCTCAACGTCAAACTGCTGCTCGCGGAAGTCCATGCGGCCGTAGGTCATTGTATTAACCGATGCACCTATTGCTGCTATGTGGGCTGTGGCAGCCTGCTCCATCTCTATCTGCACCTCTCGGTTGCGGGGATTCACGTAGTCGAACTGCTTCTCACCGCTTTTCCGCGTGTCCATCTCCTGCTCCGTGTAGAGGTATTCGTTCAGATGGACCACCCTACCCTGGCGGCTGAGGAAGAGCCGTAGGTCGTAGAGCGCGGCAAAGGAATAACTGGCCTGTGCGGCTGTCTGCACATATTGCTTCAGCAGCGACGTGCGTAGGAGCAGGATTTGTCCGAAGTCGAAGTCGTCGCGAATGGAGCCCGTCTGATAGTCGATCACCGGATGGCGGCTCACGGTGCCCTCGCTCTCGGTCATTCGGTCGCTGTAGAGCATCGCCGCCGCTGTTTCGTCGGCCACTCTGACCATGCGCTCCAAGGCCTTATAGCCCATCCTGACGGGCTGCGCCTTTGTGCTCAGCAGCACGTAGGGAGCACGTGCATGGGCGGCTATCGTGCGGAGGGTGTCCGACGAGCAGATGTCGGCAGCAACAATCGTCTCATGCCCAGCGCCTAAATCACCGGCGGCGTGGCCATCTGCCACAAGCAGGCACACCTTGCCCACCACCACGCTGCACTCAAGCTGGGCAATCATCGGCCGCAGCGAGGAGCCGTCGAGGCAGGGAAGGAAACAATCAATCTTGCAGATATTCATCGTGTTTTTTATATAATAGACTAACTTTTACTCTATAAAAATGATTACTTAAAACGCGATTGCAAATATAAGAATTTATTCTGAAGGCGCCCTACTCTTTTCATAGAAAAACGCACCTGTGAGAGCATTTTTTTTCTTCTGCGGAACTATCTGTGCTTGATAGCTCCACTATCTGGCTTTGATAGCAACACTGTCTGGCTTTGATAGCAACACTGTCTGGTTTTGATAGCAACACTATCCGGCTTTGATACTACAGCACATGAAACCGGCCACCTTCACAGCCATGGTTTGACAAGCCGACAGCCAAAGCCTGGCAGCAAAAACAAACGTTCCGCCCGCAACCTACGGAAGGCCGACGAGCGGAACGCACATGGGGAATAGATAGCTATTCGATAAATTGGAATTTACTTACTTGTTAACCATTCCATCTTTGTTAGGCAAGTAATGTGTTCCGTCCGCAACTCACCAACCAATTGTGATGACACGTTGCATTTCGTTAACATATACTTAAAACCGCATTTTTCTTGCACACGTTTTGACTTCTCGTTGCCATCGAAGTAACCAGCCCACATTTTCTGCATTCCCAGGACCTCAAAGGCTCGATGTTGCAACTCACGAACAGCCTCGGGTATCAGCCCC
>JAFUVV010000010.1 GCA_017477435.1 Prevotella sp. | reverse complement strand
TATATTTTATCGGCTGCCATAGGGAAAGTACTCTTTGAGAGGAAACCCTTAGGCGAGCTATTTGTTAAACCAAAACATCCTCAGAATGACTCCGATAATGGTCAGCTGACCTTATGGAAAAATTTCTTTGGACAGTAGTGTCGGTATTCCTTTAAATAGAAAAATAATCATTCATCATGAGAACATGTTTGATAATGGAACCATTTTCTCCTGTGAAAAAAGAGGAGATTCTATATTTGTAAAAAAAACAGATGAAATTATTATATATTATAATATTGAGCAAAAGTAACATAATGTGCTGTGTGAGGAGCAAGAGTCTTCTGTCAGAGCAGAACAGCGGCACTGTAGATAGTCATCTGAATGCCAGCTACGGCCAGTCATACAGTTATTCCGATGATGTGGGGCGCCGCTTCCAGTTGGATAGCATCGCCGAGGACAGCATCTATCGTGATATCACCGCGACGGGAAGAACCTATCTGTACAAGAACCACGCCTTCGAGTACGACCTGAACGGCGACGGTAAGATCTCCACCGCCGACATACAGGTAATTATCAACGAGATGAAGAAGTAAATCATATCCGTGGCCGCTCGATGCGGCCACGGATATGAAACGAAGGACGAAAGAACAAAGTACGAAGAACGAAAACCACAGATTTACCTGATTAAACAGATTTTTCATCCGAGCACAATATTAAATTATATAGATTTCACAGATTCGAGCAGAATGAATCTGTGAAATCTTTTTTATTAGGAATCCCTAGGTGGGACGAAGTACGAAGAACGAAAGACGAAGGACGAAAACCACAGATTCTTAAGACTCGCTTCGCTCGAATAAGCGTCGCAAGCGCCGAGAGTCACAGATTAAACAGATTTTTCATTCGTACACAATATTAAATTATATAGATTTCACAGATTCGAGCAGAAAGAATCTGTGAAATCTTTTTTATTAGGAATCCCTAGGTGGGACGAAGGACGAAAACCACAGATTTAGCTGATTAAACAGATTTTTCATCCGTGCACAATATTAAATTATATTGATTTCACAGATTCGAGCAGAATGAATCTGTGAAATCTTTTTTTTATAAATCCCCCCTTGGGGGGACTGAGGGGGCTTTAAATTGGTGGTTAACCCTAAAACATGATATCGCTTGTAGGAAGAAAATTATGTCGTTAACTTTGCATCGTCAAAAGTTCAGAACGGCAGATGCGAAGACGACGTCGACTAAATCGGAGCAGAGCAAGGACGAACCACAGACACAGGATAACATTATTTATTTTATTAACCATTAAAAACACATAAAAAAATTATGGCAGTACTTTATCGTTTGTACCAGAACAATCGTAAGAATTCAGAATTTTCGGGTAAGTGGTATGCCCGTTCAGTAATGACCAACACCATCGACACCGCAGCAATCGCCGAGCGCATTCAGAGAAACTGCACCGTGAAGAAGTCGGACGTCGTGGCCGTGCTCACCGAGCTTGTGGAGGTGATGAAGGACGAGCTCCAGAATTCCCACAGCATCAAGCTCGACGGCTTCGGATACTTCCGCATCGGTCTCTGCACAGCACCCGCAAACACTGCAGCCGACTTCAACGTGCAGGAGAATATCCTCGGGGCTCACGTAAATTTTATCCCTCAGATGACTGGCGGCAGCCAGAAGGGTTCGAAGAAGACCATCCAGTTCATCACGGGGCTGAAGATGAAGGAGGCACCGAAGAACGCCGTTGATACCTCGAAGCCCGTAGAACCGTAAAAACACGGGATACCATGAAAAACAAGGAGATTTTGAAATTCATCGTCCAGACACTGTTGGCTATCCTGACAGCAATTGGGACCACGCTCGGTGTGACGTCGTGCATGATGTGAGAACATTATTACACGAAAAAACGACACAAGAATGCGACAAAAAGCTGAAAATGACGAAAAAGTTTGGTAGTTAGGAATTTATTTCGTAATTTTGCAGCCGTTCAGAGGAATGAGGGACTCCAGAGAGAGTTCCTCATTTTATTTTAAATTATTGATATGATAGACAAAAACGTAGTAAAAAGTATTGTTGAGGAATGGCTCGCAGACAAGAGCTATTTCCTGGTAGACGTCGAGATCAGCAGCGACAACAAGATTCTTGTGGAAATCGACCACGCCGATGGTGTGTGGATAGAGGACTGTGTGGAACTGAGCAGATTTATCGAAGACCATCTTAGCCGCGACGATGAGGACTACGAACTCGAAGTGGGTTCGGCAGGGCTCGGACAGCCGTTCAAGGTGGTGCAGCAATACGTGAATCATGTCGGCAAGGAAGTGGAAGTGCTCACTGGGGAAGGAAAAAAGGTGAAAGGCGTACTGAAGAGCGTCGACGGAGAAAAGTTCACCGTGACAGTGAGTGAGAAGGTAAAGGTGGAAGGCAAGAAGCGCCCGCAGATGCAGGACGTAGACTACACCTACGACATGAAGGAAGTGAAATATACAAAATATCTAATAAGTTTCAAATAAAGCTATGGCAGCAAGAAAACAGACAGAAGGTGTCAGCATGATTGATACCTTCAGAGAGTTTAAGGAGACGAAGAACATCGACCGCACCACACTGGTGAGCGTGCTCGAGGAAAGTTTCCGTAACGTGATAGCCAAGATCTTTGGCAGCGATGAGAACTTCGACGTGATCGTGAACCCCGACAAGGGCGACTTCGAAATCTACCGAAACCGTATCGTCGTGGACGACGACGACGTGGAAGATGCTAACAAGCAGATCTCGCTTTCGGAGGCACAGAAGATAGATCCCGACTATGAAGTGGACGAGGAAGTGTCGGAGAAAGTCGACTTTGCAAAGTTCGGACGCAGAGCTATCCTGAACCTGCGCCAGACACTGGCGTCGAAGATCCTCGAACTGGAGCACGACTCGCTCTATAACAAATATAAGGATCGCGTCGGCGAGGTGATCTCGGGCGAGGTCTATCAGGTGTGGAAGCGCGAGGTGCTGCTCGTCGACGACGAGAACAACGAGCTCATCCTCCCACGCACAGAACAGATACCGAAGGACCAGTACCGCAAGGGCGAGACCATAAGAGCCATCATACTGCGTGTGGACAACGAGAACAATAATCCGAAGATCATACTTAGCCGCACAAGTCCGATATTCCTTGAGCGCCTGCTTGAGGCCGAGGTGCCTGAGATTGGCGACGGGCTCATCTCTATAAAGAAGGTGGCACGTATGCCGGGCGAGAGAGCAAAAGTGGCAGTGGAGAGTTACGACGACCGTATCGATCCGGTGGGTGCCTGTGTAGGTGTGAAGGGTAGCCGCGTGCATGGAATCGTACGTGAGCTCGGCGGCGAGAATATCGACGTGATCAATTATACTACGAACTCGAAGCTGTTCATCCAGCGTGCGCTGAGTCCTGCCACCGTAAGCAGTATTAATGTGAACGAAGAAGAACTGAAGGCAGAGGTGTTCCTGAAGCCCGAGGAAGTGAGCCTTGCCATCGGTCGTTCGGGACTGAACATCAAGCTCGCCTCGATGCTCACTGGATATACCATCGACGTATTCCGTGAAATTCCGGCCGAAGACAGCGAGGAAGACATCTATCTCGAAGAGTTTGCCGACGAGATCGACCAGTGGATCATCGATTCGCTGAAGGCTATCGGCCTCGATACTGCTAAGCAGGTGATAAATGCTCCACGCGAAATGCTCATCGAAAGAGCCGACCTAGAAGAGGAGACAGTGGACAATATCCTGAATATACTGAAATCGGAGTTTGAATAAAATAACATTTTCACTTCAACATTATCAAAGAGACTAAGGAATAAAGAGAGAAACAGATGAGCGTCAGATTTAACAAAGCATTACGAGAATTGAACATCGGAATTCAAACGGCAGTTGAGTTCCTTGAAAAGAAGAAAGACCTTGGTGAGGTGAAATCCGATCCTAACTTCAAGCTTTCTGATGAACAATACGGTGCGCTTGTCGAAGCGTTTAAACAAGATGCAGACGTAAAGACCCAAGCCGACAAATTGTTTGTGAAGAAGGCGAAGGAGAAAAAGCCGAAGGAGGCAGAGGAAGAGCGAGCCGAGGCATTGCTTGAAAAACGAGTTCAGCCTCAATTCAAGACTCTTGGTAAGATAGATCTCGACAGTATCGGCCGTAAGCCGAAAGAGACTGTCGTAGAGAAGAAGGAAGTGAAGCCCGAAGCCGTGCCTGCGACGACTGCTGCCGAAAGTCGTCCCAAGCAAGAAGTGGTTGAGGAAAAGAAACCAGAGAAGACAGCTCCTGCGGTGGAGGTACCAGCTGTGGAGGAGAAGAAGGTGGAAGAAAAACCTGCTCCGAAGCTCGAAGAAAAGCAGGAAGAAAAGCCCAAGACAGAGCCACAGACAGAGGAGAAGCCGGCTGAGCCTCAGACAGAGGTTTTCCATCTGAAGAGCGAGAAGAAGATTCTTAATGCTCCAAAGGTGAATGTGCTCGGTAAGATCGACCTCGACTCGATAAACCAAAGTACCCGTCCGAAGAAGAAGACAAAGGAGGAGCGCAAGAAAGAGCGCGAGGAGAAGGCCGCCCAGCAGCATGGAGGCGAGAAGAAGAAGCGCGTTCGCATAAACAAGGAGCGCGTCGATATTAACGACGCCGCCAACCAGGTGCAGCAAGGTAGTCCTTCGGGTAAGAACGCAAAGAAAAAGAAGAATCGCGGCCGCAACCAGAAACCGCTTGAGGTGAATGAAGAGGATGTGGCACGTCAGGTAAAAGAAACCCTCGCACGGCTGACGAACAAACAGAGTCAGAACAAGAAAGGCGCGAAGTATCGTAAGGAGAAACGCGAAGCTGTGCAGGAAAAAATGGCAGAGGAGGCTGCAGCCGAGCGCAGCGAGAGTAAGGTGTTGAAACTGACGGAATTCGTCACCGTGAGCGAACTGGCAACAATGATGAATGTCGGTGTCACGCAAGTAATAAGCACTCTTATGAGCGTCGGTATCATGGTGTCTATCAATCAGCGTCTTGATGCAGAGACAATCAATCTCGTGGCCGACGAATTCGGATTCACTACAGAATACGTCAGTGCAGAAGTGCAGGAAGCTGTGAGCGAAGAAGAGGACGACGAGAACGATCTTGTGCCACGTGCTCCGATTGTGACCGTGATGGGACATGTCGACCATGGCAAGACGTCGCTGCTCGACTATATTCGCAAGACCAACGTGATTGCTGGTGAGGCAGGTGGTATCACTCAGCACATCTGTGCTTACAACGTGAAGCTCGAGGACGGTCGCCGGATAACGTTCCTCGATACTCCTGGTCACGAAGCATTCACAGCAATGCGTGCCCGTGGTACTCAGGTGACCGATATTGCAATCATCATAATCGCTGCCGACGACTCTGTGATGCCCACCACCAAGGAGGCTATCGCTCATGCATAGGCTGCCAACGTGCCGATGGTGTTTGCGATAAACAAGATAGACAAGCCGGGCGCTAATCCCGACAAGATTCGCGAAGACTTGGCACAGATGAATCTGCTTGTAGAAGAATGGGGCGGAAAATATCAGTGTCAGGAGATTAGTGCAAAGAAAGGCATGGGAGTGCAGGAACTTCTCGAGAAGGTCCTCCTCGAGGCAGAGATGCTTGACCTGAAGGCAAACCCAAACCGCAAGGCAACAGGCTCGATTATCGAATCCTCGCTCGACAAAGGACGTGGATACGTCTCAACTGTACTTGTTAGCAACGGAACGCTCAAGGTGGGCGACGTAGTGATAGCGGGAACAAGTTTCGGACGAATAAAGGCCATGTTCAACGAGCGTGGAGCTCGCATCAAGAGTGCCGGCCCGGCAGAGCCGGTTATCATCCTCGGCCTCAACGGTGCTCCTACAGCTGGCGACAGTTTCCACGTGATGGAGTCGGAGCAAGATGCCAAGGATATTGCCAACAAGCGCCTGCAGCTCCAGCGTGAACAGAGCCTGAGGACGCGTCACGTGCTTGGCCTCGACGAGATATCACACCGTATTGCTCTCGGCGAGTTCCATGAGTTGAACATCATCGTCAAGGGTGACACCGATGGATCGATAGAGGCCCTTTCCGATTCGTTCCTAAAGCTTTCCACAGAGAAGGTGCAGGTGAATGTCATCAGCAAGGCTGTGGGTCAAATATCCGAGAACGATGTCATGCTGGCAAGCGCATCGAAAGCAATCATTGTCGGCTTCCAGGTGCGTCCGTCGGCAGAGGCACGCCGGCTGGCAGAGCGCGAGGATGTGGAAATAAACACCTACTCAATCATCTACGACGCCATCGAAGAGGTGAAGTCGACGATGGAAGGCATGCTCGACAAGGTGAAGAAGGAAATCATCACTGGCGAGATAGAGGTGAAGCAGGTGTTCAAGATTTCGAAAGTTGGTACTGTTGCCGGTGGTCTCGTCACCAACGGAAAGGTGCACAACAAGGACAAAGCTCGCGTCATCAGAGACGGTATTGTGGTCCATACTGCCAATATCGATGCTCTGAAGCGCTACAAGGACGATGCCAAGGAAGTCGCCACAGGACTCGAGTGTGGTATCTCGCTCGTCAACTTCAACGACATTGAGGTGGGTGATATCCTTGAGACCTTTACTGAGATAGAAGTACAACAGAAATTGTAGTTTTTTCATGTTAGTATAGAAAGACACGGATTTGACGGATAACATTGTTCGCCAATTCCGTGTTTTTGTTTGTCAGATAACCTACATACATTCATTCAGCGTGTCATTAAGTATTAAGAAAGTCGGCAAGGTGCTCGGCATTGTCATTGCCGTGGTGATGCTATTGATGGCGATGTGCACTGTCTTGGTGAATACTAAGGCGGTGCAAAGCCGTATAGTGAATGAAGCGGTTGTGATGATATCGGAAAGGATCGGCACCAAGGTTGATATCGACAGTGCAAGCGTCAGTCTTTTTTCCCATTCGTTCAATCTGTATGGCCTGGCTGTAGAAGATCAGAAGCAGCGTAAGCTTTTGCAAATAGACGAGCTCAGTGCCAATATAAACCTTTGGCCACTGCTTCATAATCGTGTGATAGTGGATGATATAGAGGTAAAAGGACTCGATGTGAATATCGTCAGGTCGTTGGCCGATTCTACTACTAATTTCCAGTTCATCGTTGATTCGCTAAAGAGGAAGAGCCCCCGTCGGATCGGTAAGAAGAGCAAGACGGAGGTGAACGTCAGCAAGATAGAATTGCGCGACATTCGTGGTCGCTACGACAGGCAGCCCAGGAAGTCGGCCGGCGTTCTCATGTTCAATCTCCATCAGGCCACGTTCGAAAAGAAACAACTCGGCCGCGGGGTGATAGAAATCGACAATCTGAATCTAAAGACCGACAACGAGCGTCCACGCAAAAACACCGGCAAGCCCCACAGAGGATATTTCGATGTCGGGCATATGGATTTTCTTGTCGACATGAAGATAGATGTCGACTCTCTTGCTGCCGATACAGTTGTTGCAAGAATAAGCTCCTGCCGGATTAAGGACGACATGACGGGTTTCGACATACCAGAGCTGAAGGCAGGCATCTGCGTGGGTAAGACCACCATTGATATCTCGGATATAGCGTTTCGGCAGAAGACTACCAAGATTACCGTTCCCGAAGCCCATTTCTCTCTCCCCGATAAGCGTCACGGCCGACGCTTGTCGTACGTCGCACCCGAAATCCATGTGCGACCCTATCTCAAAGACATCTCCCGACCTTTCGCTCCCGTGCTGAAGAACTTCAATATTCCCCTGAACGTCAGTACGAGGATGGAAGGCACCGATAGTACCATCGATTTTCGTAACATACGTGTCGCTACCGACGACAACCGGTTGCTCATAAAAGCGACAGGACACATGTCGCATCTGAAAAAGAAACATGATTTTCGGATAAACTTCCACGTGAACAGCATGCATGCGAAGAAGGGAATAAAAGAAGAAATCATCAATCAGTTCCCTGTCAAGAAGCTCATGATGAAGCAGTTGCGCAATCTGGGCGACATTAGCTACGCTGGCGACATATTCATCCGCTGGAAGCGGGAGAACTTCCGTGGAGTCGTACATACCGCAGGCGGACCACTCGACTTCGACTTCAGCATCGACGAGAAGAACAAGTATCTCGAAGGTACCGCCTCCACTCGTGCCTACCGGCTGGGACAAGTGCTCGGGCTGCCCGCCATCGGTGATGCCACTCTCAAGGGCAATTTCAAGATCGACATATCGAAGCCCCGCACGGCGAAGATGCGAAAGGAGAAGGGCGGCAAACTGCCCATCGGCACGGTGAGCGCCAACGTGGGCGAGTGCAGCTACTCGGGGGTGAAGTTCAAGAACATCGAAGCCCACATTAACAGCGACGGTGCCCTGGCCGAGGGGAGAATAGAGAACAAAGGAAAACTTGCCGATCTCTATTGCTCCTTTACCTTCACCGACACCGACGACCTGAAGAAAATGAAGATTGTGAAGCCAGGCATGAAGCTCCACCTTGGCCGTCACCGCGGGCAGGCTGCCACCGATGCTGCGCCGAAAGAGAAGAAAGCGAAGAAAAGCAAGCCCGTCAGGGACAGCAAGCAATAAGACCTGTCGTACATGATATTTTTTTTTGACTTTAGTACATGGGCCATGTACTGGCAGTACAAAGCCCATGTACTCGGAGTACAAAGGCTATGTACTCGAAGTATAAAGCTCATGTACTGAGTCAGGTTGCTTGGTTTGAGTGCTGCAAAGCAGTTTTCCATGCCTCTCCTGCGTGGCTCTGTGCTGGGGCAGATGATATTTTCTTTGAGCTGAAAGGCTCGTATCTCGAGAATTATGTGTAATTTTGTCCCCCGTAAAAAAAGAAGCGAAGAGCAAGAGGCAAGTAGTAAGATGCAAGAGGCAAGTAGCAAGATGCAAGCGACAAGAGGCGATGGCAACGCCCTGGTGCGCAGTGTGGCCGAGAAGAAATATGAGTTCGGCTTCACTACCGACGTGCATACTGAGGTGATTCCAGTCGGACTGAATGAGGACATTGTCCGACTGATCTCTGCCAAGAAGGGTGAGCCTGACTGGATGCTGGATTTCCGTTTGAAATCTTTCCGTCATTGGCAGTCGCTTAGTCAGCCCGACTGGGGACACTTGCAACTGCCCCCCATCGACTATCAGAGCATTTCCTACTATGCCGACCCGATGGCGAAGAAACCGAAGGGCGACGGCAAGATCGACCCTGAACTTGAAAAGACCTTCGACAAGCTCGGCATCCCTCTTGAGGAACGACTGGCACTGAGCGGAAACACGGCGGTGGATGCAATCATGGACTCGGTGTCGGTGAAGACCACTTTCAAGGAGAAACTGCGCGAGAAGGGTGTCGTCTTCTGTTCCATTGGCGAGGCAATCAAGGAGCATGGCGACCTGGTCAGACGGTATCTCGGCACGGTCGTGCCATATCGAGATAATTTCTTTGCAGCGCTCAACTCTGCGGTTTTTTCCGACGGATCGTTTGTGTATATCCCCAAGGGTGTGCGTTGTCCGATGGAGCTGAGCAGCTATTTCCGCATCAATGCGAGGAACACCGGTCAGTTTGAGCGCACTCTCATCGTGGCCGACGACGACAGCTACGTCTCCTATCTCGAGGGCTGCACGGCTCCGATGCGCGACGAGAACCAGCTTCACGCGGCGATTGTCGAGATTGTAGTGATGAATAATGCCGAGGTGAAATACAGCACGGTGCAGAACTGGTACCCTGGCGACGAGGAAGGTCGTGGCGGTGTGCTCAATCTCGTGACTAAGCGAGGCGAGCTGCGGGGTGTCAACTCAAAGCTGTCGTGGACCCAGGTGGAGACGGGGAGTGCCGTGACGTGGAAATATCCATCGTGTGTTCTCCGGGGCGACGGGTCGCATGCCGAGTTCTACAGCGTGGCAGTGACAAACAATTTCCAGCAAGCCGACACCGGCACGAAGATGATACACCTTGGGCGGAACACGACGTCGACGATAATCTCAAAAGGCATCTCGGCCGGACATTCGCAGAACTCCTATCGCGGACTCGTGCGTGTGGCCCCTGGTGCCGATAATGCTCGCAACTACTCGTCGTGCGACTCGCTGCTCCTCGGCAGTAGGTGCGGAGCACACACATTCCCATATATGGACGTGCACAACGAGTCGGCAATCGTCGAGCATGAAGCCACGACGTCGAAGATTTCCGAAGACCAGCTCTTCTATTGCAACCAGCGCGGCATACCCACCGAGCAGGCTGTCGGCCTGATAGTGAACGGATATGCCAAGGAAGTGCTTAACAAACTCCCGATGGAGTTTGCCGTAGAGGCACAGAAACTGTTGAGTGTGTCACTCGAAGGCACTGTAGGATAAAAAACTAAAAGCTAAGTGAATAGCTATGAATATTACGGACAAAGATAAAGAATTCATGCGCAAGGCCATCCGGCTGGCCGATGACAGTGTGAAGAATGGCGGTGGACCCTTCGGCGCTGTCATTGTGAAAGACGGATAGATCGTTGCGGGAAGCTCGAATAGCGTGACAACCGACAACGACCCCACGGCCCATGCCGAGGTGAACACAATTCGCGAGGCATGCCGGCGACTGCATACCTTCGACCTCAGCGGCTGCGTCATCTACTCCTCAAGCGAACCGTGCCCGATGTGTCTCGGTGCTATCTACTGGGCCCGCATCGGTCGTATCTATTACGGCAACACCCGCAAGGACGTAGGCAACGTTGGATTTGCCGATGATTTCATCTACGAAGAGCTCGACAAAAAGATGGAAGACCGCTCGGTGCCCATCATCCCCCTGCTGCACGACGAGGCACTGCACACGTTCCAGCTGTGGAAGGAAAAGGAAGATAAAATAGAATATTGATGAGCGTAAAACGGTATCATATTTACCAAAGAAGACAGTAAAATGCTTGAAGTAAAGAATTTGCATGCCTCCATTGCAGGCAAGGAGATATTGAAGGGCATCGACCTCGTCGTCAATGACGGTGAGACCCATGCCATCATGGGGCCCAACGGGTCGGGCAAGTCCACGCTGAGCGCCGTGCTGACAGGCAACCCTCTCTACGAAGTGACGGAGGGTGAGGCGTGGTTCAACGGCAAGAACTTGCTCGAGATGAAACCCGAAGACCGTGCCCATGAGGGGCTGTTCCTCTCGTTCCAGTATCCGGTGGAGATTCCTGGTGTATCGATGACAAACTTCATGAAAGCCGCCATCAACGAGAAGCGCCGCTTCCTCGGGCAAGAGCCACTTAATGCATCCGACTTCATGAAGCTGATGCGCGAGAAACGGAAGATTGTTGATCTCGACTCGAAACTCTCACATCGCTCTGTCAACGAGGGCTTCAGCGGGGGAGAGAAGAAACGCAACGAGATATTCCAGATGGCAATGCTCGAGCCTAAACTGTCGATCCTCGACGAGACAGACTCAGGTCTTGACGTCGATGCCATGCGCATCGTGGCCGAGGGAGTGAACAAACTGCGCACGTCGGAGTCATCGTGCATCGTGATAACCCACTACGACCGCCTGCTCGAGATGATACGTCCCGACGTGGTGCACGTGCTCTATCAGGGACGAATAGTGAAGACCGCCGGCCCAGAACTGGCAAAAGAAATTCAGGAGCGAGGCTACGATTGGATTAAAGAGGAAATCGGCGAAGAATGAATAGCGAACAGCAATATATCGACCTCTACGAGCAGTGCCGCGATATGATCTGCAGTCATAGCGCGACACCGATGAATGCCGTGCGCGATGAGGCATTCGAGGCGTTCCGCAGCAAGGGGTTCCCGACGAAGAAAACCGAGGAATACCGCTACACCGATGTGCCCACACTCTTCGCTCCCGACTATGGTCTCAATCTGAACAGACTCGCAATACCCGTCGATCCTTACGAGGCCTTCCGCTGCGACGTGCCAAACCTGAGCACGCAGCTCTATTTTGTGGTCAACGACCAGCCGCTTCTTTCAGAGATTCCCAAGCATGTTGTTGACGGAGTGATAGTCGATTCTCTGAAAGCCTATTCTTCTAAAAATCCCGGTTTCATCGAGAGGTATTATTCAAAAATCGCCGATTTTATCGGTGATGCTGTCACTGCCCTCAATACGATGCTCGCCCAGGATGGGCTGCTTGTCTACGTGCCGAAGGGCGTCGTTGCAGAGAAGACCATACAGGTGGTGAATATCCTACGTTCGGATGTCGACCTGATGGTCAATCGCCGTGTGCTGATCATCGTCGAGGAAGGAGCCTCAGTGAAGTTGCTGTTCTGCGACCATGCCTCCGACGACCGTCCCTTCCTCGCCACAGAGGTGGTTGAGGCATTCGTCGGACACAATGCGTCGCTCGAACTACATTCGCTCGAAGAGACTCATTACAAGAACACCCGTTTCAGCAATGTCTACATTAATCAGCAGGCCGACAGCCGTGTGGTTCACAATGTCATCACCCTTCACAACGGCGTGACGCGCAACACGCTTCGCCTGGCGTTCCGTGGCGAAGGGGCCGAGTGCTCGTTGGGAGGCTGCGTGATCTCCGACAAGGAGCAGCATGTAGACAACAACACTCTCGTCGACCATCAAGTCTCGCATTGCACGAGTCACGAGCTGTATAAGTATGTCCTCGACGACAAGTCGACTGGTGCCTTTGCCGGCCGTGTGCTCGTCAGGCAGGATGCTCAGCAGACCGTCTCAGAGGAAGTCAACCAGAATCTCTGTGCCACCCGCGAGGCACGTATGTTTACCCAGCCGATGCTCGAGATCTATGCCGACGACGTGAAGTGCTCTCACGGTTCCACCGTCGGGCAGCTCAACGATCAGGCGCTGTTCTACATGCGTCAGCGTGGTATCAGTCTTGAAGAGGCAAAGCTGCTGTTGCAGATAGCGTTTGTGGGCGAGGTGATCGACAAGATTGAGCTTACTCCTCTCCGCGACCGCCTTCGCTATCTTGTAGATAAGCGCTTTCGCGGCGAGCTGAACAAATGTGAAGGCTGCAAACTCTGTAAGTAGTTTGCAGCCTATACAAGTATTGTCCTTTAATTTAGCATTTTTTTTTATTTCTCAGTCGCTGCACGTCTATGGCAACTTTCTTTTTCTGCAGCAAAAATAATATGGTAAATTGAAATAATACTTCTATAGTGGCAGAAATACCGTTAAATAATCTTAAATATCAGGCTTTTTTGACTGCGATGCGGATAATTTTTGAGCAGACAGAGAGGCTTTGTAGGCGCCGTCGGTATTTCCCATCAGCTTTTCCTCTTGCTTTTCTTGGCTGCAGTACAAGGCTCATGTACTTCGAGTACAAGAGCCATGTACTCCGAGTACAAAGCCTATGTACTGTTAGTACAAAAGCCATGTACTGTTTTCATAGCGGCTTTCTCTTTCTTTAAAGGCTTTCGTTTGGCGGCGTTATCTGGGAAAGCGGACGGACGTGGCCGATAATTTCTCGTGCATTTCTTTGTTCCACTGATTATTATTTGTATCTTTGTCTGCGAAATCCTCAGACAATCCATCGAGATATGAAACTACATCTTAAGTCGTTATTCCTTTTACTGTTTCTGCTGATGATTACTGCCGGATACGGCAAACAGAAACCATATTTCAAGATGCGCGGTGCGGTGTTGTCGGTGCCCGACTTAGAGACAGCCGACTGGCCACGCATTGCTTTCGAGAACGGAATAAACACCTTGGGCACGCACATCACCCCCGACCAGGTGCTTCGTTTCTGGGAATCGGAGAAAGGGCGCAAGTTTCAAGCCGACTGCCGCAAGTATGGAATAGAGGTTGAGCACCAGCTTCACTCGATGAGCATTCTCCTTCCGCGCAACCTGTTTGCCGTCGATTCCACAATGTTCCGAATGAACGAGCACGGCCGCCGCACTGCCGATTTCAACTGCTGTGTGAGCTCTGCACGCGCACTCGACACCATCGCCAGCCGTGCACTGTACTATGCCCGCCATCTGCCCGCAACGAATCACCGGTACTATCTCTGGCTCGACGACTGCTCGCTGACTTGTCAATGCCCTGACTGCTCACATCTGACGGCAAGCGAACAGGCACTTGTCATTGAGAACAGAATGATCGAGGCCATCCGCACCTACGACCCCAAGGCCATGCTGGCACATCTGGCTTATATGCCAACATTGCAGGCCCCGCGCAAGGTGAAGCCGCATAAAGGCATATTCCTCGAGTTTGCCCCCGTACATCGCAGATGGGACAAGCCCATCACCGACTCCACTGCCTATGTGCGCGAGATGGGCAACAACGCCAAGAATCTCACTTACCTGAAAGAGAACCTTGAGGTGTTCCCAGCAAAGACGGCAGTGGTGCTCGAGTATTGGCTCGACGTGTCGCTGGCAAGCAGATACAAAAAACCTGCAATAGAACTACCATGGCATGGTGATGTGTTCCGCTCCGACATCGAGACGTATGCCTCGATGGGAATACGCAACATCACCTCCTTCGCCGTGTATATGGATTCGACATATTTCAGCACCTACCCCAACGCATATTACCTGAAGGAATATGGCGACGCGCTGGCATCGTTCCGCCCAAAGAAAGCTGGGCGAAAGACAAAAAGATAGGACAAAATAGTAAAAATACACATATAAATATTGATTATGAAGAACTTCAGATTATTCTTTTTCTTTCTATTCTGCTTGTTCTTTGGGACAAGTATTGAATCATTGGGAAGTGTTCCACTTCCGGAGCATCCCCGTCCCGACTTTGAGAGGTCGAAGTGGATCAACCTGAACGGCTACTGGTCGTTCACCTTCGACGAGTCGGCTGCCCGCCGTTCGATGGCCGAGAGGACGCTCTCGTCGTTCGACGAGCGCATCCTTGTGCCGTTCTCTTGGGAGACACCCCTGTCCGAAGTGAAGGGCAAGGGCGACATGGGATGGTATGCACGCGACATCGTCGTGCCCAAGGCGTGGAAGGGCAAGCGGGTGTTCCTCGTTGTGGGAGCAGCCGATTGGGAGACACATGCATGGCTCGACGGACAAGAACTGGGTTCTCACAAGGGAGGATACACCCCGTTTGAGTTCGAGTTGAAGAACGTGAAATACGGTGAGCGCCAGCAGATTGTCATGAGCGTGGAAGACCTGAAAAATTCCTCCCACCTCTACGGCAAGCAGGAGTATGGCAACGTGCGAGGCATCTGGCAGACGGTATACCTTGAGGCCCGCAGCGACAACTATATCACCTCGCTCCACTTCACACCCGACATCGACGGCTCGACGGTGAAGGTCGACGTCGCCCTCGCAGCCCCCGCAGCACAGGGAGAGAAGTTCCAGCTGAAGTTCCGCACGGGAGGTCAGAAGAAATTCACGGCCGACATCTCGGGCCGACAGAAAGCATCGTTCACGGTGCCGATAAAGAACCAGCACCTCTGGAACCTCGACGACCCGTTCCTCTATGAGGTCACGGCACAGCTCGGCCATAGCGATGCCGTCAGCAGCTATTTCGGACAGCGCAAGATAAGCGTCGTCGACCTGCCGGGAACCGACTATCCTTACATCGCTCTGAACAACAACCCCGTCTACCTGCAGCTCACCCTCGACCAGAGTTTCTGCCCCGACGGTTTCTATACCTTCCCCACCGACGAGTATATGCGCAACGAGATACTCATCTCCAAGCGTCTCGGGCTCAACGGTAACCGCGTGCACATAAAGGTTGAGGTGCCCCGCAAGCTCTACTGGGCCGACCGCCTCGGGCTGCTCATCATGGCCGACACGCCACACTTCTGGGGCGAGCCCGACGCCGAGGCACGCGCCGACTGGGAGCACTGCCTGCGAGGTCAGGTGGAACGCGACTACAACCATCCGTCCATCTTCGCATGGGTGAACTTCAACGAGACGTGGGGACTGAAGACAAAGCGCGTCTACCTGAAAGAGACGCAGGAGTGGGTGCGGTCGATGTACCGACTCACGAAGAGCCTCGACACGTCAAGACTGGTGGAAGATCAGTCGGCATGCAACCAAGACCATGTAGAGACCGACATCAACTCGTGGCACTCCTATCGACCCGGATGGGACTGGGACAGAGAACTGAAATACTACGTCGACAACACCTACCCCGGCAGTCCGTTCAACTTTGTCGAAGGCAGTGTGCAGGGTCGCCAGCCCATGATGAACAGCGAGTGCGGCAATGTGTGGGGATATAGCGGCAGCGCAGGCGACAGCGACTTCACGTGGGACTATCACATCATGATCAATGCGTTCCGAAGAAATCCTAAGTGTGCCGGATGGCTCTACACCGAGCACCACGACGTACCCACCGAGTGGAACGGATATGTGCGCTACGACCGCACACCTAAGTACGACGGCCTCGGCGACATCGTGCCAGGAATGACGATAGCAGATTTCCATAGTCCTTACTACATCACCACCGACCATCAACTCTACACCGAGCCAAAGGCCGGAGAGGAAATGAAAGTGAACTTCTTCGCGTCGTTCATGACCGACAAAGACCCAGGCCCACTGCAACTCGAGACAGAGATTGTAGGCTGGGACGAACTGGGACAGCCCGTCACCTATATGCCAACGTCGGGGAAAAAATCAGAGTTTAAATTCGTGCCTTACAAAAACTCATTGCTCGAAACCATGGTCGTGAAAGCACCACAGCAGAACGGGCTCTATATACTTCGCTACGTGCTGAAGACCGGCGAGAAGGTCCTCCATCGCAACTTCCTCACGCTGAGAGTGAAAGACGGCAGCAGTATAAAGGACGCCGGCACCCGACTCGTGACATTCGCTCCGGCGTCGTTCACCTCACAGAAATGGTCGCAGAAACAGGGCGATGCAATGGAAGGAAAGAAGGTGAATGGCTTCGGACACGGATATTTCGAATACAAGGTAACCATTCCCGACGATGTTGACCTCTCGAAGGTGAAATCGGCCGAGCTCGTCTTTGAAGCCTCGTCGCGAGAACTCTTCACACGCGATGTCGATGACAGCGTCGTACTGCCCAGCACCTACGTGCCTGGTGGCAACCGCGACCATTGCCGCTCGGCAAACTCCTACGCCATGACCGACACCAAGCTGTGGCCCTCGAGAGTGGAGATATCGGTCAACGGCACCGTCGTGGGTAAGCAGGAGATTGCCGACGCGCCCGCCGACCACAGAGGAATACTCTCGTGGGGAGCACAGCCCAAAGAACCCGTCATGACCGAAGCAGGGTCATACGGATATCTGTTCCACGTCGACATTCCGCTCTCAGCATTTGCCGGCAGCCAAACAGCAACAATCCGCTTCACCGTCCCCGACGACGGACTCGACGGCGGACTCGCAATCTATGGCAAGGACTTCGGACGCTATCCCCTCGACCCAACACTCGTACTGAGGAAATAAAAAACATAAGAAAGCATATAAACAAGAAATCCCTTCGCTGGTGAAGGGATTTCTTTAACAGAGATCATACATATCACCAATCATAAGCGAAACATGAATGTTAAACCACGTGTGTATAATCGCTCATGTCGCCATATCTGGTAAAGAAATATTTTGCCGCTTCTTTTTTTGCAGCATCAAAAACAAAATGAATGCAACAAAAACAAATTATTATACCGCCATTGCGATTGCATCTGTGGGGATTGAGCATGTGAGTCATTGTAACTCAACATCGAGGGATAAATCATTTGTCTCAAATAAACAATATCAATGTCCTTTATATCAATAAAAATCTCTCATAATATATATTCTATACTACTTGTTAGAGTGGACTATACAGTTCACTATTTTTTGTTTTGTTTGGCTATAACTATTTACAGGAATATGATGCCCCATTTCGATACAATTAAAATTGCATTACCACCAAGTCTGCATGGAGTCATCATATGTGAAAATTCTCTCTTCGTGGCCTTTTGTTATGTCGCGAAGCAGATAGATTGTCCCTTCAGGCACGGCGGCAAATTCAATCCAATGGCTTTGTGCTCTTTTCTTTCCTATGCTTTGCCAATTGTCGTCATCCCAATAAAAGAGTTCGTACTCATCGCCTAGTTCAACCGAGTTGCCGTCGCCACGGGGATAATATATAATGCTTGATAATTTTACGGGGTAACCGAAATCCATTCCCACCCACGGTGTTTTGCCGTCAGGAGATTCGAAATAGGTGAGTGTATTCCCATCGAATGCTGCTTCGCGTGTGCGGTTTGCCCTGTTTTCAAATGATCCTTCCGTGCCTATCACTCTTCCGCATATTTTTTTACCATTGCTGTCGTAAAAGTAAATCTCTGCAATGTTTCCGCGAGAGTTTTCTTTCAGTGGGATGAATCTCCAAAACCTAAATGGAGGCGTAGGCTCAGGGATATCCAGTTCGTTGCCTGTTGCCTTTGTTCCTGACGTGATATGAATGGTGCTGTATCGGTGGAAATTGTTGTCGTTGGAGGCTTGAAACTCACAATTGTCAACGCATGAAAGCCATTTGTAGACGTATTCAAGAATGGGGTATTTCCGTGTTAGACGCATAGTGGTTCTCTTTTCGGATGGAGCAAATGTCTTAACGTTTCCATCGAAACCGAGTAATAACGGTTCGGAGAGCATATGTCTTGTACCATCCGGAGAATAACACAGGACAATGTACATGATATTTCGTCCCATGTTCTGGAAAATGGCCTTGCCTTTTTCTATCTTGGCAAACGTAACTGGATACCAGTCATTGTCACCATAAATGGCGAGATATGCATAAGACACACCACGTGGCACATTGCGCAAATGAACAGAAATATCGGAGGTTTCCATATAACTTGTAGTAACGTCTTTCATAAAAACATTGCGTAGCAACGGCGGTACGTTTTTCTCCTTTCGATTTAATTCCGAAAGTTCCTTATTTCGTGCGTAAGTGTGCCGATATACTTTTGCCATTTTCTCCATGGAGTTATGCATGTCTCCATCTGATACGCTTATGCCGTTAGTAGCCATAACCGGGTTCTCGCTGACACCATTGAATGCCATCGTACGCCCATTCTCAGCGAGCACTGCGTTCCAGCTGTGACCTAGACGACGACTTGCCCAATGAGGGCAGAAATCATGGGTGAGTGGTATTCCATTGCTTCGGTGTACAGCCAAAGCCAAGGGAATGTAATAATCGCATGATCCGCACGGCACCCGTGCGTTTACTTCGAATCTCATTACGGGGAAGTTAACCACACTATTATAGTTCGGGTGAACGTATGCACCGAGGCTTTTCGACAGACGACGTGCTGCCTCGAGAGTGGCATTGCGGTAGGCGTCGCATTTATCCATGTCGTTGAGTACCTCTGTATGGAAACCTTTAAGACGGTTGCGCCAGTCGTCAAGTAATTGTAACTCTCCAACCTTGTATGGAAGAAGGTATTCGCAGAATTGTTCGAAACTGAGGTGACGTGCCCAAGGACCGTTCCAGGCCTCGAAAGCATTGTCTATGTTACGGATGAGATAGTCGGATGTAATAACGTGAATGTCCTGAATCTTTTTCACTTGCGCAATTCCGAGTTTTTCAGCGCATGAGTTTATAGAATCCTTCCGTTCATACATGCTTGTATTGCTCATGGCAGTCAGTATGGAGTCTACAGCGGCTGAATATCTTGTTAAAATTACTGTATCGGCATAAGAATAGTGTCCGGGCATGTTCCTGATTAGGAACTTTGCCGCTTCCAGTTTCTGTGGTTCGCTTGCATAGTGTGAGAGCACGGCCTCTAATTCATGTCGATTCTTTCCAGCGAGATTCAGTGCCATATTTATTTCATCATGGTCTTCATGAATAATATTACAAGCATACAATGAAATAATTAAAATAAATAAATAATATTGAGTTTTCATTATTCTATTTTTTTAAACCATTTTTTTCCTTCTCTCGTATTTTTAGACGTATGCCCAATAAGACAGTATGCTTTTCCAACAATAAACACATCTGGTACAAATCCCCAATATCTTGAGTCCACAGAAATAGATATATTATCACCAGCCATAAAATAATAATCATGAATAAATGTATACTCTTGCAGAGGCTTGTCGTTCATCATAATGTCATTATTGGAGATAATTATATGTTTTCCACTCTCCCACTCTATAATATTTTTGTAAAGAAGAATATTTCCCTTATTTATTTTTATTCTATTACCTTTATGTGGTATATAAATAACGTGAGTTCGACGAAATATAACTATCTGAAAATTTGGTAATTAGCGAAAGTTGTTGTAACTTTATAGTGCTAAAAACAAAAGTTTCACAAACAATAATCACTATGATCACCGAGGACAAAGTTACGGAATTATTTTGTATTGCAGACGATTTCTGCAAGTTTTTTGATGCCATGATGGAAAAATATACCATAAAGGAGGCCAAAAAGCGCAATTATCACCGTGACTCGACACTGTCGAAGTCGGAAGTGATGCTAATCATGATACTTTTCCACGACTCCGGCTACCGCTGCCTGAAGCATTTCTACCTGGAATCCGTCTGTAAGCACATGCGCCATCTGTTCCTTCGCGTTGTCTCATACAACCGGTTTGTGGAGCTGGAGCGCGATGTGGCCGTTCCGTTGGCGCTGTTCGTCAAGAAGGTGCTGCTTGGCAAGTGTACGGGCGTGAGTTTCGTTGACAGCACGCCGCTCAGGGTGTGCAGGAACCAGAGAATCCACATGCACAAGGTCTTCAGGGGAATCGCCCAAAGGGGCAAGTGTTCCATGGGCTGGTTCTTCGGGTTTAAGCTGCACCTTATCTGCAACGAGAAGGGAGAGCTGCTCAACTTCATGATAACGCCTGGGGATGTGGATGACAGGAAGCCTCTCGAATACAAGGCTTTCGTGGAGTTCATCTACGGGAAACTCGTCGCGGACAAGGGATATATCGGCAAGAACCTCTTTGAAAGGCTTTTCGTCGACGGCATACAGCTCATCACGAAGCTGAGGGACAACATGAAAGGCGCGCTGATGAGCGTCTCTGACAAACTGCTGCTCAGGAAGAGGGCCATCATAGAGACCGTCAATGACGAGTTGAAGAACATCGCACAGATCGAGCACTCCAGGCACAGATGCTTTGACAACTTCGTCGTTAACATGCTGGGAGCATTGGCAGCATACTGTTGTTTTCCGAAAAAGCCGTGTATCAATGTTCGAAGAACATTAGACACACAGCTTGCATTATTCTGAATTCGTCGAACTCACGTTAAATTATAAATTATGAGAATTTTTGTTTAATTTGTTATGTTTCTTTGGTAGTTAAAAATTTTGTATTTATATTTGCAAGTATGAAAGGAAAGAATCATAAAAATATATATTTTCACTCACACTTGATAAGTGGGGGCATGTTTATATTTTTCCTTTTTATTTCTTTCTTTTCTGTTAGAAGGTTTGCTGTAAGTGGAATAATATTTACAAGATGGATGGTAGTATACGTCTATTTTTTCCTTTTGTTTATTGTTTACATTACAGGCAAATCTAGTTTTTATGTTTCCAAGAATGATATATATATAATATGTCTGGTTGTTATAACCGCTATGTTATTTATGTACAAGGGTTTTAAGCCTAATAATTTTACGCAGTTGTTAATATTGTTTTTACTTTACTTTATTTTTAAGGATTGTAAAATACACAGATTATCTAGTTCGCTATTTTTTTTAATTGGTCTTTATTCTGTGATTATATCTTTCATTGTTCTTTTAAGGAAAGACAAGTTGTTAAATGGAAATATATTTGAGAGTCTTACTGAATTATCTCTCTGTATTACATTGTTTGTAATTTTTGCAATGCATAAGTTCGCAAGATTGAATAATATGGCAAAATGGATATATTTGTTTTTGATTATTTGTTCTTTTGCTCTTCTTTTATTACTTAAGTGCCGGGTCGGAATCTTAGCAACAAGCATTCCTCTTTTGCAATATTTGTCTTGTTATAAAAAAATATTTTTTTCAGTGCTTATATTTTTTTGTTTTATAATTATTTCAATAAATAAAAACGATTCTACACTTGGCAGGGCGTTTATATATAACACAACATTGTCAATGATAAAGAGTCCAACAGACTTTTTGTTTGGAAAGGGTTATATGGCTTTTGAAAAGGATTACATGTTTCAACAAGCACAAAATCTAACAAATAAGCCAGACGCAATAAGACAAAGGGCTGACAATATAAAGCATCCTCTTAATGAATTTTTATTATATATATTAGAGTATGGTGTATTGTCGCTTGTACTTTTTTTCTTTTTAATTTTCCTCTTCATTCGTAGTTGTCCTACAAATATATTATATAATTCTATTTTATTTTCAATAATTGTTTATGCCTTATTCACATATCCGCTTAGATATCCACTTACATGGGTCCTTATCGTGTGGACTCTTTCGTCTCTGAATAAAAATAAAATGGCTTCTCTAAAGGAATTTCATGTATTGCCAGTGGCTATTTTTTTAGCATGTTTATTATATAATGTCGTAAACTATGCTTATGACCATTATAGATGGGAAAAAGCCTATATTATGGCATCGGTTGGAGATTATGAAAAAGCCGAAAAGATGTATATGATAATTGAGAAAAAAATGCAAAGGGAAGATTCTTTTTTATATAATTATTCTTCATTTCTAAGCGCATCAAATAAACAAGGAAAAGCAATTAAAATAATACAAAAAATTAAAACTTATAGCTATGAAACAGAAATGTTAAAGGGAGAAATTTTTTATCGTTCAAGTTTTTTTGATAATGCTATCAATCACTTTAGGAATGCCTCAAATATGTGTCCAAATAGATTTAAACCTCTATATGAAATATATAACATTTATGGACAAATGGGTAAAGTCGCAGAACAGAAATATATTGCGAGAGAGATTATAACTAAACCGATAAAAGTTGATTCTAAAGAGGTTCGAATAATCAAAAGTGTAGTAACAAAATTTTTAAAAGAATATGAAAAGTAATTATTTATTTATTATTATTGCAATCTTATTCATTAGTTGTAATAATTACCAGCCAGATAGTAGGAATAGGGGGTTAGATCGAACTGCCAGAGCCAAGGTAAGTGTCACAAATAGATATTTTGATTTCGGGAGTGTGTCAAAAAGTCAGTTTAAGACCATTCCTTTTAGTTTTACGGTATATAATAATACAGACTCAATAATACAAATAGTAAAAATTGACGTAGCATGTAGTTGTATCGTTATTAATGAGCATAACAATGCGTTAGATCCGTTAGACTCAATCAAAATTGGAGGATACATTGACTTAAAAAACCAACGAGGGCATTTTAATAAATGTATTTATGTCAATTATGGCATCGATGAATTATTGCTTTTGAGAATTAAAGGGGACGTTGAAGAATGATTACAAACCAATATATTATTAGAGTCTTTACATTTATACTCGGTGTTTTTTTTATAGTTTCAGGATTAAGTAAAGGCGTAGACTTCTTCGGTACATCGTTGAAGATAGAGGAGTTTTTTTATGTTCTCAATATAGATGTAATGCTTGTTCTGCCTGATACCATCGCTTTTGTTCTTATCGGAGGAGAATTGTTTTTAGGCTCTTGTTTTATAATAGGAACGCATATTAGATTTTACCTGTTAGTAACCATCATTATGCTTCTGTTTTTTTGTTTTATCATGGCACATTTACTTATAAATAATAGTATAATAGAATGTGGATGCTTTGGCGGTTTATTTGAAATGAATATATTAAGATCATTTATAAAAAACATAGTATTAATTATTATTTGTATTTTAGCGTTTTTCTTTTGTAATAATAGTTCATCATCAAATTCAAATTTTGAAAAAGTCCTTTTTATTATTTGGATTATTGCTTTTTGTGTTATTAATATTATGAATCAACCGTTATATGATTATCGATACTCTACATCAAAATTAGAATTGGAAACATTAGAATTTGAATCATTCTGCCGGACCCATACACTTTCTTATACTGAAATACAAGAACAATCTTTAGAAGATACTATTGTTATTGGTGTCATTAGAAATATTCGAATGGATAGTTATTCAAAGGAAATGATAAAAGGATTCATGTGTTTTGATAGGACTCGAAGATTCGATTATTTATTGACTACATCTTCTAAATCTCCTAACTGGATTTCATCTGCAGATTGTCGTTTATATAAATCCGACTCGCAAAGTTTACAGAATTGCATGGCAGCGAATATTGGTATTTATGTTATATATGGTAAAAATGTTATCGGAAAATGGCAGCAAAATTCTTTAGGTTTACAGGACATGCCTCAAAAACTTAATGATATAAAATTTAATCGGGTACGAATTGTCCCTATGCTTTTCTGGATCTTTTCTTATATTGTCATCATTCTATTTGTAAAAACGCACAAGCCGAAATGCGGAAAATAGTAGGCATATTTTATTTATATTATTTATGAAAAAAATCATTCTTTTTTTTATTGCAGCTGCTTCGATTATATTGATGCAGTCATGTAGTGGCACGGATCAAGATTTATACAGTTGTGATCCAGCGGTAAATGAGTGGGTCTCCAGCCATTTACAGGAAATACGTAAAATGTCTCGGCAGAACTGGCTGAATACCAGTGTGGAAATTAGTGGTGCAATCTTTAGTGCTTTTACGCAAGAACAAAAGATTAAATTCTGGAAAGAAAAATTAGAAACAGTTAAGAGATTGGATTGGAGTCAAAAGGAAGTGGAACACATAAATAAAATTGAAGAATTTATTGATAACAATACTAATCTTTTTAATAGTGTCCCTTTGACTGATGAACAAGAAGATTTATTAGAAGCTTTCTTTTATAAATGGTATAACTATGGTATTGAAGTACTTGGGTGGAAGGAAAATGTCGGTATAGCAATTGCAGGATCTGGCTATACTCTCTTAGATAAAGAAGGGAATTTAGAACTACCTTCTGGCAAGGAAATAATGGTATTGTCGTCAGAAGTTGAAAGCTGTACCTGTAGTACTGGTGCCTCTATATTCTGTTTTGTATCAGGTGAAGGTACATGCGATGATGCAGATTGCACCGAGGGTAATTATTGCGGTTGGCTTTTACTTCAAAGGTGCGATGGCCGCTGTAGTAATTCTATAATATAAACGTTATAAACCAATAATATCATTAATTATGAAAACTAAGAATTTAAATCTTGTTTATTATTCTTTGCTGACAGTTGTTATAGCTTTCATTTCATCATTAATTATTATGATTGCTTCCAAATGTAGTGTTTATAATGAGCAGAACTATATTTTACGAGCAATTTTAGAATCTGTTATTTTCGCTGCATGGACTATCTTTTTATTGAAAAAGAATAATTGTGATGACAAATTATCTATTTGCTCTATAATTTTAGCAGTTTTGTTTGGACGCTTTGTCCTAATGCATCCATTCTATATGAATCACCCCATATCTTTGGTAACCATGGATATGGTTCATGTCACAGTTTTCTTATCTGTTTTATTAACGGGCTTATGCTATTATAAAAGAAAAGTATCACTTTACGTAATATCTGCTTTGATAGTTATTTTATTTGCAACATGGGGGCAAAACTGGTGGACAAATTATTTGGAGAATATTTATCCTTCTCTGTTTAACAAATAACAGAAAGTTTTTCAATATCTTAAAATCGCAAAAAGCAGACATCCGAGAATCGGAATGAATTCGTTCCTGTTCTCGGATGTCTTTATTTCATCTGAAAGAAAGAGTAAATAACAACTCTCCGCAAATATATCAATTGAAATGACTGCTATGGTTAAAACGTGCAGGGGAGAGTAAGGAGTTGATAGACGAGTGTCTTTGCCAGTCGTGTGTGGCCTTTGCCGTTGGGGTGCAGCTGGTCCCACTCGGCGTTGCCGAAGAACTGCAGGTGCTCTGGCAGCAGCGGCTGCAGTCCGCCGAGCGCTGCCCAGTCGATGACGGGTACTGCCCAGATGTCGGCGGCCTCACGTACCTTCTTTATGTAGGCGTCGATATACTCGCCGCACTGGTTCTGGTAGCTCTCGTCGGGCTGGACGTTGCGGTCGCCGTAGTTGGCATAGCCGCGATGCAGAGGAGTGAGCAGCACAATCTGTTTTGTGGGGTACATGGCCTTGAGTGTGCTCAGTGCGATGTTTATGCGTCCGCAGTAGGTATCGCGTGTCATCACTGGTGTGCGTCGGCGACGGGGATACATTGTCTTCATCTCGCCCGTGGCTGCCTCCACGCGCTCAACCTTCTCCGTGAACCACTCGCCGATAGGCACGCCGGCGTTGAAGTCGTTGGTGCCCATGAATATGATTATGGCGTCGACGTCGTCGCCGTGTTCATCCTGCAGCCTTTTTGCCTGCGGTACCACGTCGTCCCATTGCCGTCCACTGATACCGTAAACGTAAGGAGTGATGCCGAGCCAGTCCTGCAGCAGTTGCCAGAACGGAGTTTCCGAGGCTTTAGTGTTGGGGTCGGTGATGGAGTCGCCAATGTATGCCACGCGCTTGCCGGCCCACGGATGCACGATGGGATAGCCCCCCGTGCCCCCCCGGAGGGGGATGTCGGAAGAGAGTGAGGGGCTGGATAATGAAGTATCTTGCTTCTTGCCTCTTGCTTGTTGCTTCTGGCCGAATGCCATCGATGTGGCAGTAAGGATAATTGCCAATATAACAATGCGTTTCATAATAATTGATAATTGAAAAATTGATAGTTGATAATTATGATTACCGTTTTTCCCTCCTCACTCCACAACATCTAAACTTTCAGGAATACTTTCTTTTTGTAGAGGAAATAGAGGAAGAGCCAGCATAGAGACACGTAGACCATTGAGTTGAACAGCGGTTGTGCGGGTTCGGGGAGCAGGTTCTTGATGCCGTTGCCGAGCTCCCACGTGGTGTCCCAGAAGCGTATGAACCGCTGCGCAAGGTAGATGGTGATGGAGTTCATGCCTATGACGACGAAGAAGAATGTCCATCTGCGATGGTTCCTGACGTCGATGATCCAATAGAACAATGCAAACATTATGAGCGAATAAGCCCCTACGACGAGCACGAACGTGCTGGTCCACAGTTTCTTGTTTATCGGGAACACGGTGCTCCACAGTAGTCCTACTGCGAGCATCACAAGCCCGGCACAGATCATATATGCCACCTTGCGGCTCTCGGTCAGCCCTTCGCGCTTCAGCTTCACAAACTCTCCCGTCGCCATTCCCAGCAGTGCTGTGGCGATGGCCGGGAAGAGTCCGAGCAGCCCTTCGGGGTCGATGTTTCCGTGGAAGAGCGTCCCCGGGAGGAATGTTCTGTCGACCCATCCCGCTATCGACCCTTCGGCCGAGAAGATGTCGGCACCTCCGCCGTCGGGTGCTGGAATGAATCCCATCACGAGCCAGTAGCCCACGAGGATCACTCCGATGATTACAGCCCGCGCCTTCCAGCGTGTGTTCATGAATATCAGTGCTCCGAACATCCACGCCAGTCCGATGCGTCCGAGCACACTGGCGTAGCGCTGCTCGGCGAAGTTGAGGTTCACGAGCAGTCCGTTGTAGATGATGCCGAGCAGGACAAGGATGATGCCGCGACGTATCACCTTCTTGTATATCGCCGCGCGGCTCTTTCCGCTCTTGCGTTGTTTCTCGAGTGAAAAGGGGAACGAGATTCCGGCAATGAAGAGGAACAGCGGGAAGATGGTGTCCATGAATGCCAGACCGTGCCACTCCACGTGGTGCATCTGACCGGCCAATGCCTCGGTGAAAGGGCAGGGGATGAGCGTGGCCAGACCCGTGACGAGGCCGGCGCCACCCATGATGAATAGCATGTCGAACCCGCGCAGGGCGTCGAGCGATTGCAGGCGGCCTTTCGTCTGGCCCCCTTCGGATGGAGTTTTTTTCTTTGCCATAATAGTTTCTGTTTTTCTTGTCTATGGCAAAATTACAAAGTTTTCCGTAACAACAAATAATTTACGGTAAAAAAGTGTCGCTACTGTCAAAGCCAGACAGTGCTGCTATCTGGCTTTGATAGTGCTGCTATCTGGTTTTGACAGTGCTGCTATCTGGCTTTGATAGTACTGCTATCTGGCTTTGATAGTACAGCTATCTGGTTTTGATAGTTGACAAGAGAGTGTGATATACGGTAAATGAAGACAGTCTTTATTAATTATAATTAACGAAACTTTTTCATAATTGAAGTATTGTTTCAATAGCAGCGGGTATCTTTGTGGCGGAATAGAGATGAAAGCCAATTATTGTGTTGTGGTGAATAAATCGTTGAAATAACGTTGCATTTTTTTTGCCTTTAAGAGCAAAAGAGTTAATTTTGCAACGTTATTTCCATTTTTTATATATTTCCGCATTTATGACATACGATATAGAGACGATTCGCAGTGAGTTTCCCATCCTCGGCCGTGAGGTGTACGGCCATCGGCTGGTGTATCTCGACAATGCCGCCACGACGCAGAAGCCCCTCTGCGTGCTCGATGCCATGCGCGACGAATATCTGAATGCCAACGCCAATGTGCACCGTGGTGTGCACTACCTCTCGCAGCGTGCTACCGAGCTGCACGAAGGAGCCCGCGAGGCTGTCAGGCAGTTCATCGGCGCGCGCAGCACAAGCGAGATAGTCTTCACGCGCGGCACAACGGAGAGCATAAACCTTGTGGCCAGCTCGTTCTGCGACGCCTTCATGAAGGAGGGCGACGAGGTGATCGTCACCGAGATGGAGCATCACTCCAACATCGTGCCGTGGCAACTGCAGCAGCAGAGGCGAGGAATAAAAATCAAGGTTCTTAAGATATCCGACAGCGGGGAGCTTCTTCTCGATGAAATCGACGATTTTTTCACCGAGAAGACACGTTTGCTCTCCCTCTGCCACGTTAGTAATGTGCTCGGAACGGTGAATCCCGTTGCCGACATCATCCGCAAGGCCCACGACCATGGCGTGCCCGTGCTGGTGGATGGAGCACAGAGCGTGCCCCACATGAAAGTAGACGTCCAGGCTCTCGACTGCGACTTCTTCGCCTTCTCGGGGCATAAGATGTACGGTCCCACGGGCGTCGGAGTACTCTATGGTAAGGAGAAATGGCTCGAGCAGATGCCGCCGTATCAGGGTGGGGGAGAGATGATTGAAAGCGTGACGATGGAGAAGACCACGTTTGCCCAGCTGCCCTTCAAGTTTGAGGCAGGCACACCCGACTATATAGCCACCCACGGACTCGCCACAGCGATAAAATTCATCGATTCCATCGGGATTGAAAGCATCCGTGAATATGAAAAACAACTTACCGCCTACGCCACTGAAAAGCTCAGTAGCATAGACGGTATGCGCATATTCGGCACTCAGCCGGAGAAAGATGCAGTAGTGAGCTTCCTCGTCGGCGATATCCACCACATGGACCTCGGCACGCTCCTCGACCGCCTGGGCATTGCCGTCAGGACCGGTCACCACTGTGCCCAGCCGCTCATGGAACGCCTCGGGGTGCTCGGGACGGTGCGTGCCTCGCTGGCTCTCTACAACACCCGCGAGGAGATCGACGTCCTCGTGGAGGGAATAGAGCGAGTGAGGAAGATGTTCTGATGCTCACCGCGTCGGCGACTCAGATATTCCGCTTGCAGAGCAGTACGGCATGGATGAACCACGCGCAGCATGCCATGCGCAACACGAGAGGCCCGTCGGCAGGCAGCGCAGCAAAGACGAAGGCGGCCTGGGCATTGATGAGAAGCCACGTCTGGCGCATGTCAATCTCGCGCTCAAGGACCGACGAATAATACTTGCGGAGCGCCTCCACAGGAACAGAAACCTTGCTTAAAACGATGTTCACTATCGTGCTGAGCACGAGGAAATGACGACTGATGGTGATGTTATTTTCCATAATTATGATTGTTTGTTCGTTTATGTTTCACGATGCAAACGTATCACTGGAAATGGAAATAATACTTCAATTTGAAAAATAGTTCGTTAAAAAGGCTTAAATATTAAGATTTGTTCACATTTTAGATAGAAGAAAATGCTTAAAAGCCACTTTTATATGGGCCTGACGGAGGCCGGCTGCGACGAAGCCGGGCGCGGATGCCTGGCAGGAAGCGTCTATGCTGCGGCGGTGATACTGCCCGACGACTACGACAACCCCCTGCTCAACGACTCCAAGCAGCTCAGCGAGCGGCAGCGCTATGCCCTTCGCGAGCAGATCGTTGCCGACGCCCGGGCGTGGGCAGTGGGAGTGGTAACGCCGGAGGAGATAGACAAGATAAACATCCTGCGGGCCTCACTGCTCGCCATGCACCGCGCACTGGATCAGCTCAGCGTGCGGCCAGAGGCCATCATCGTCGACGGCAACCGCTTCACTCCCTACCACGACCTGCCATACACCACGGTGGTGAAGGGCGACGGGAAATACCAGTCTATCGCTGCGGCGAGCATACTGGCAAAGACATTCCGCGACGACTACATGAACGAATTGGCTGAGAAGTACCCGCAGTACGACTGGGCATCAAACAAAGGCTATCCCACGAAGAAACACCGCGAGGCCATACGCCTCTACGGACCCACGCCATATCACCGCATGAGCTACAACCTCCTCGGCACACAAGAACTGTTTCTCGATTTCTGAAAAGAAGTAGAAGAGATGACATCGCTGCACTCTGAGTGAAAAACGAAAAGTGAAAAGCGAAGAATCTCACGATTTAATACTTTGACGGTTTTATTTTTAGGTTTCCAATCGGCCAATTCATATCGTAATTATCAATTATAAATTTTCAATTATATTCCATGCGTCTGAACAAATACGGGCGTGAGCTCGACCTCATTCTCCTTCTCACCGGCGGCGGGAGCTATACCGCCCAGCAGCTTGCCGACAAGCTCGATATAACGCGTCGGAGCCTCTACTATTATCTTGAATACCTTCGCGACAGCGGTTTCATCCTCCATAAGAGCGGCGCCCGATATCGTATCGACCGCCAGTCGCCGTTCTTCCGCCAGCTCCACGAGAACATCGTGCTCAGCGAGGCAGAGGCAGCCTTCGTCCATCGGATGCTCGACGGCGCCGGCGAGAAGAACCTCACGGCGCAGACGATACGGGCGAAACTCGAACGCTACTACAATCTGGGCGACATCTCCAGCCCTGCTGTGAAACGTCGGCGCGGACGCAACGTCGAAGTATTGAAGCAGGCCATGGCGCAGAAGAAGATGGTCACGCTCCACGGATATTCCTCGCCTCACAGCCACAGCGTAAGCGACAGGATAGTGGAACCGTTTCTCCTGTTCAACGAAGGACTCGATGTTCGTTGCTACGAGGTAAAGACACGGATGAACAAGACGTTCAAGACGTCGCGCATGAAATCGGTTGAGATCATCGACGTGCCCTGGGTGCACGAAGACCTTCATAAAGAGATTTTCACCGATCTGTTCGGTTTCAGCGGCGAGGAACGCATCCCTGTCAGGCTCCGCCTCGGGCAGTTGGCCTTCAATATCCTCCTCGAAGAGCACCCCGACTCAGAGCCTTGCATCACTCGGGAAGACGACACCTACTGGTTGTTGGACACCGATGTTGTCAGTCTGCTCGGCATCGGGCGGTTCGTCATGGGTCTCTATTCCGACATCGAGGTGCTCGGCGGCGACGAACTGAAGAAGTACATAGAAGAGCAAAAGAGGATAGTGGCAGGATGAAGCCGATGTGCCGGGTGGGGCAAGGCATTAAGCAGGCGGCGGCAGGCTGTTACCCGGCTCATGGCGGAAAGCCACCACGGCACGAAGAAAAAGGCATGCAACAACATTTTTTTTCATAAAATAGTCGAGAAAACAATGCAAGTTGCGGCATTTTTCTGTATCTTTGCCGACGAATGAAAGATGAATAAAGCCTGGAATCATCATTATTATACAACATCCATAAACAATCAAAATGAAGAAAATCTTATTATCTATCGTAGCTCTTCTCACATTGGGAGCTGCAATGTTTGTCGCAACAAGTTGCAACAACGGAAAGAAAGCCATCGCTAAGCACGTGATTATTATTGGTCTCGACGGCTGGGGATCGTACAGTATGGACAGTGCCCAAGCACCGAACATCCGCCAGTTTATGGCCGAAGGATGCTACACTCTCTTCAAGAGAACTATCCGTCCCTCGGACAGCGGACCTAACTGGGCTGCGCAGATGAACGGCACACCTCTCGAATCGTCAGGCTATACAGGCAACGACCCCAATCCTTCGTTCAAGCCCCTCTTCCTGACCGAGCACAACGAGCAGCCGACATTCTTCCACCTCATGCGCCAGCAGCATCCCGATGCCGAGACGGGTGTGGTGTGCGAGTGGGGAGACTTCCTCAACTATGCCGACACACTGTGCCTGAGCTACTATAAGCGCATCGCCCATGCATCAGAGAACCCCGAGAAGATAGTCGAAGAATCGACGAAATATATCAAGGAAAAGAAGCCCGCACTGCTGTTCATCCACATAGACGCTATCGACCATGCTGGCCATGCCTTCGGTCGTGGCACGCCGGAATACTACGCAGCCCTCGAGCATGCCGACGGACAGGTGGCTCAGATTGTTGAGGCAGTGAAAGAGGCCGGTATCTACGACGACAGCGTGATAATACTCACCTCAGACCACGGACACAACGGCACTGGCCACGGCGGCGACTCGCTCTACGAGATAGAGACACCGTTCGTAATCTGGGGTAAAGGAATAAAGAAGGGTGAAGAAATCACCGAGACGATGATTCAGTACGACGTTGCTGCCACGGTGGCAAAGATTCTCGCCCTCGAGACCCCGCAGAGCTGGCGCGGAGTGCCGATGAACGTGTTCAAATAGGCTCACGTCAGTGAATAGCGAGTCCCACAGGCTTTTCAGAGCTTGTGGGACTCGTTTTTTATGCCGTTAAGCTTTTCCATTCTCGCTATGGCTGCTTGTAGAACATGGCGATGCGATGGGGCTGTGGGCGTGATGGCGTCAGTCGGAAGCAGTACATGGCTTTTGTACTCGCAGTACAAAGGCCATGTACTTGGAGTACAACGTTCATGTACTCGGAGTACAAAGCCCATGTACTCCTGACATCTGCGATGGTAGGCGCCGTCGAGGCAGCCCCAAAGCATAGCTGGAAGAAACGAGATTCATCGGCCGTCATGGCAGCAATCAATACAGGAAAAATGACATTGTGAAATAAAAATGAACACCAAATGTCAGAAATTTTTGATAAAAATTAAAAAAATGCTCATTTTAGGCTCAAAATGCTTGATTTTTTATTAAAATATTTGCTGTTTATTAAAAAATGTGTAATTTTGCAGGCAATTTGCATCCCCATCATAGTAAGTGTGCCGGATGTTTTCGGGAAATAAAATATTATTCATATAAAATCTACTTATGAGAAAAAGACTGATTTCAACTCTTGCCGGCCTGTTCCTTACAGCAGGACTTGCCATGGCTCAGACAGTGGTTTCGGGTACGGTCATCTCGGGCGACGACGATGAACCAGTAATCGGTGCTACTATCCGAGTGGAAGGCACTAAAGACCAAGCAGTGACCGACATTGAGGGTAATTTTAAGGTTACCACCAGCGCCAAGAAGCCCACGATTGTAGTATCCTACATCGGATACAAGGAGGTGAAGGTTTCCGGCAAGCAAGACATGCGCATCGTGATTGAACCCGAGAGCGACGCCCAACAGATAGAAGAGGTTGTCGTGACGGGTATGATGAAGGTGGACAAGCGACTTAACACCGGTGCCACCACGAAGGTCGATGCCGAGAAAGCCAAGCTTAGCGGTATCGCCGACGTCAGCCGCGCCCTTGAAGGACGTGCGGCAGGTGTCAGCGTGCAGAACGTGTCGGGTACGTTCGGTACGGCCCCGAAGATCCGCGTGCGCGGTGCTACATCCATCTACGGTAGTTCGAAACCCCTGTGGGTCATCGACGGTGTCATCCAGGAAGAGTCGGTCGACGTGAGCGCCGACGACCTCTCATCGGGTGACGCAGTGACGATGATCTCCAACGCCATTGCCGGCTTGAGCGCCGACGACATCGAGTCGTTCCAAGTGCTGAAAGACGGTTCGGCCACATCTATCTATGGCGCGCGCGCTATGGCCGGCGTCGTGGTCGTAACGACAAAGCGAGGTAAGGCAGGACGCAGCACAATCAACTACACCGGTGAGTTCACACACCGACTCAAGCCAAGCTATGCCAACTACAACGTATCCAACTCACAAGAGCAGATGGGTATCTACAAAGAGATGGCAGCAAAGGGATGGCTCGAGTTCTCGGCACTCGCCAACGGAAGCACATCAGGACTCTACGGAAAGATGTACACCGAGATTGCACACTACAACGAGACAAACGGACAGTTCGGACTCCCCTACACCGACGCTGCAATGAACGCATACCTGCAGCAGGCCGAGTTCCGCAACACCGACTGGTTCGACCTGCTCTTCAACAGCAACATCGTGCAGAACCACTCCGTAAGCATCTCGACCGGTACCGACAAGGCAAGCCTCTACGGATCGGTATCAGTAATGTCGGACCCAGGATGGACAAAGGATTCGAAGGTCGACCGCTACACAGCCAACATGAACGCATCGTTCAACCTCTCGAAGCACCTCACCGCCTCTATCCTGACCAACGGCAGCTACCGCGACCAGAAAGCGCCCGGTACGCTCGCACGATCAACCGACGTGGTGAGCGGAGCAGTGAACCGCTCGTTCGACATCAACCCGTTCAGCTACGCCATGAACACATCGCGTACGCTCGACCCAACCCAGATCTACACACGTAACTACGCTCCGTTCAATATCTTCGACGAGCTTGAGAACAACTACATCGACCTCTCAATCTCAGATATGAAGTTCCAAGGCGAACTCACGTGGAAACCAATCATGGGTATGGAGATCCACGGACTTGCCGCATACCGCACACAGAAGACCTCACAGGAGCACTTCATCCTCAACCGCTCCAACCAGGCAGAGGCATATCGCGCAGGTGTAGGCGACCCGAATATCCAGAACTCTAACTCCTACCTCTACACCGATCCCGACAAACCGAACTCACTCCCGATATCGGTGATGCCGCACGGAGGTATCTATACCCGCAACGACTACATGGTTCGCCAGTACGACTTCCGCGGTACCATACAATATAATAAGGTGTGGAACGACACACACATCATGAACCTCTTCGGAGGTATCGAGGCCAACAAGACCGACCGCGACCAGATGTTCCACTCCGACTACGGAGTAGACTACGACGCAGCACGCCTCGTCACCATCACACCGGAGTTCTACAAGCAGGCAAAGGAAGAAGGAACAACGCTCTCGTCGTTTGCAAAGTCGTGGACACGCAACCTCGCCTACTTCGCCAACGCCAACTATTCCTACAAGGGACGCTACGTCATCAACGGAACAATCCGCTACGAAGGTTCTAACAAGCTCGGACGTGCACGTAGCTCACGCTGGCTGCCGACATGGAACGTACACGAGGAGAACTTCTTCCGCCGCTTCATGGAGAATACCCACGACGCCATCTCCCACCTGGCATTCCGCGCATCTTATTCGCTGACAGCCGACCGCGGACCATCGTCGGTGTCAAACGCAATGCCAATCTATTATTCCACAAACGCTTGGCGTCCGCAGGGAGACCAGATTGAGACAGTGACAGTGCTCAGCAACATCGCTAACAAAGAGCTCACCTACGAGAAGAAACACGAGCTCAACTTCGGTCTCGATGCAGGTTTCCTGAAGAACAGAATCAACCTCAACTTCGATATCTACTGGCGTAAGAACTTCGACCTCATCGGTTACATCCAGACACTGGGTGCCGGAGGTTACATCGACAAGCTCGCCAACGTGGCATCGATGGACTCTCACGGCGTGGAGTTCACACTCTCTACACACAACATCCAGGGCAAGGACTTCAAGTGGGACACCGACTTCACATTCTCCTACGCTGCCAACGAAATCACCGACCTGCTCTCACGCTCAAACGTGATCAACCTCGTGTCGGGTGCAAGCAGCAACCACTTCCGTAAGGGATATCCCGTTTCGGCACTGTTCTCAATACCATTCGTAGGACTCAACGACGAAGGTATTCCACAGTTCATCAACGAAGACGGCGACGTGACACTCACGAATATCTACTTCCAAGAGTACGACAAACTCGACTTCCTGAAGTATGAAGGTCCGACAGAACCCACAATCACCGGTGGACTCAACAACCTGCTCACCTACAAGAACTGGCGTCTGAACATCTTCGTGACCTACTCCTTCGGAAACAAGGTGCGTCTCGATCCGTCGTTCGCAGCAGCCTACTCCGACATGTCGGCAATGCCGAAGGAGTTCAAGAACCGCTGGGTGATCCCCGGTGACGAGAACATCACGACGATACCGGCAATCGCAAGCCGCCGTCAGTACTACAACAACAACCAGCTGAGCTATGCCTACAACGCATACAACTACTCTACAGCCCGCGTGGCCGACGGCGGATTCATCCGCATGAAGGACATCTCGCTCACATACGACGTCCCACGCAACTGGCTCAGCAGAGTGTTCGGACTCAGCTCGGCTTCTCTGAAAATCGATGCCACCAACCTCTTCCTGCTCTATGCCGACGACAAGCTCAACGGACAGGATCCGGAATTCGTCAACTCAGGCGGTGTCGCTACTCCTATGCCAAAGCAGTTCACTTTCACAGTGCGCTTGGGAATGTAATTTAATTGATAATCACAAAACGTAAAGAAATACATTGAAAATTATGAAGTCAATTAAATATATCAATAGTCTTGTTGTTGGCATCCTGGTGATGTCACTCACCACCGGTTGCGATTTCCTCGTCAAGCCCGACGAGTTCCTCGACCAGGTACCCGATGAGCGCGTGGAGGTGACAAACCTCGATCAGGTCATCATGCTGCTCGGATCGGCTTACTCAGCATCCAACTACGGATGGATCTGCGAAGCATCGAGCGACAACATCATCGACCTGAATGCTCC